>JANPDQ010000401.1:0-18898 GCA_031431575.1 Polaromonas sp. | reverse complement strand
ACCACCTGCGTTTTGCGGTAGGCAATGCCTTTTTCAAGCATCTTCAAGAACAGCCACTGGTTCCACTTGTAGTAGCTGGCATCGCAGGTGGTGAACTGGGACCCGATTGACCAAACCGTGTTGGCCAACGAGCAGGTGATTGACGGCAAGGGCTGGCGCACTGGTGCAGTGGTTGAAAAGCGCGAGATTCCCGGCTATTACCTGAAGATCACCGACTATGCGGAAGAGTTGCTCGGCCACGTCAAAGACGGCCTGCCCGGCTGGCCAGAGCGCGTGAAGCTGATGCAGGAAAACTGGATTGGCAAATCTGAAGGTGTGCGATTTGCATTTACACACGACATCAAAAACGCAAGCGGCGCATTGATGGGCGACGGCAAGATGTATGTCTTCACCACCCGTGCAGACACCATCATGGGCGTGACGTTTTGCGCGGTTGCACCTGAGCACCCGTTGGCGCAGCATGCAGCGCTTACTAACCCCAAATTAGCTGCATTCATTGAAGAATGCAAGTCTGGTGGCACGACAGAGGCCGAACTGGCCACGCAAGAAAAAAAGGGTGAACGCACCGGCTTGTTTGTCACGCATCCTTTGAGCGGCGAGCCGGTTGAAGTGTGGGTCGGCAACTACGTGTTGATGAGCTACGGCGACGGCGCGGTGATGGGCGTGCCTGCGCATGACGAGCGGGATTTTGAGTTTGCAAACAAATACGCGCTGCCGATCAAGCAGGTGACCGAGGTCAAAGGCCAGGCCTTCAGCAGCAGCGTGTGGGCCGACTGGTACGGCGACAAGCAGCAAGGCATGGCCATCAACTCAGGCAAATACGACGGCCTGGCTTTCAAAGCCGCTGTTGATTCCGTCGCCACCGACCTGATTGCCAAAGGCCTGGGTGAGAAAAAAACCACCTGGCGTTTGCGTGACTGGGGCGTGAGCCGCCAACGCTATTGGGGCACGCCGATTCCCATCATTCATTGCGCTGAACATGGCGCAGTACCCGTTCCTGAAAAAGACCTGCCCGTGGTGCTGCCGCAAGACTGCGTGCCGGATGGCTCGGGCAACCCGCTGCTAAAGCACGAAGGTTTTCATGCGGGAGTGGTTTGCCCGGTGTGCGGCAAGCCCGGCAGGCGTGAGACCGACACGATGGACACGTTTGTCGATTCGTCCTGGTACTACATGCGATATTGCGACCCGAAGAACGAGCAGGTCATGGTTGCAGAAGGCGCGAACTACTGGATGCCGATGGACCAGTACATCGGCGGAATTGAGCACGCGATTTTGCATTTGCTCTACGCCCGCTTTTGGACCAAAGTCATGCGTGATATTGGCCTGGTCAAAGCAGACGAGCCATTCACCAAGCTGCTGACCCAGGGCATGGTGCTCAACCACATCTATTCACGCAAGACTGACAAGGGCGGCGTTGACTACTTCTGGCCAAAAGAAGTCGATGACATTCATGACCCGGACGGCAAAGTGCGCACGGCTAAACGCAAAACTGACGGGCTCGTCGTGAACTACGAAGGCGTGGGAACGATGAGCAAGAGCAAGAACAACGGTGTTGACCCGCAAGATCTGATTGAAAAATACGGTGCTGACACCGCGCGGCTGTACACCATGTTCACCGCGCCGCCCGTGGCTACGCTGGAGTGGAATGATGCGGGTGTTGAGGGTAGCTACCGATTATTGCGCCGCGTGTGGACTTTTGGTACAAAGTTAAATGCTATCGATAACGAAGCTGCTCGCGCCCGTATTAATTGGGCTGCAGGCACTTTTAGCAAGGAAATCAAGGCCTTGAGGCTTGAAATCCATACCGTTTTAAAGCAAATCGACTACGACTACCAGCGCATGCAGTACAACACTGTGGTGTCGGGCAGCATGAAGTTGCTCAATGCATTGGAAGACTTTAAATCTGAAGCATCGGACGCATCAAACGCCGCATTGCACGAAGGCTTCAACATTTTGCTGCGCTGCCTGTACCCTTGCGCGCCGCACCTGGCGCACGCGTTGTGGGTTGATTTGGGTTGCGCCAAACAACACGGCGATTTGCTTGACGCACCTTGGCCGCAAGTCGATGCCAACGCCTTGCAAAAAGACGCAGTTGAACTGATGCTGCAAATCAACGGCAAGCTGCGCGGTTCGGTCACTGTCAGCGCCACGGCTGACAATGCAACCATTGAAGCGGCAGCATTGGCAACCGAAGCCTTCATCAAGCTGGCTGCTGGCGCGCTCCCGAAAAAAGTCATCGTGGTGCCGGGCCGGCTGGTCAACATTGTTGTTTAAGCACGCGTAAAAAAAGGGAAAACTATGCAGCGCCGTTTGTGTTTGCACCTTTTGGCAGTCAGCGCGATGCTCAGCGTGAGTGGTTGCGGTTTTGCGCTTCGCACTGCGCCTAACTTCGCGTTCAAAACCTTGTTCAGCCCGCTGGGAGAAAGCTCAGTACTGGGCAATGCGCTCAAGCGGTCGCTTGAATCTGGCGGGGCTGTTCGTGTGATTACAGACGCAAGGCAAATTGACCAAGCAGACGTCATTCTGGAAATGCTGCAAGACCAGCGCGAAAAGGTCGTAGTCGGCGTGAATGCTTCAGGGCAGGTACGCGAGTTTCAGTTGCGCATCTTGTTCAAGTTCAAACTGCGCAACGCCAAAGGCGTTGAGCTGATTGCACCGACTGAAATCACGCAACAGCGCGACATCAGTTTTAATGAAACCGCCGTGCTCGCCAAAGAAGCGGAAGAAGCCCTGCTGTACCGCGACATGCAAAACGACATCGTGCAGCAAATCATGCGCCGCCTGGCCGCTGTGACCACGCTATAGGCAAGGCACACGCGCATGAACCTGGCCCCTGGGCAGCTCGGTGAGCACATCAAGCGTGGCTTGAAAAGCCTGTACACGCTGCACGGCGACGAGCCGCTGCTGGTGCAAGAGTTTGCCGACAGCCTGCGCAGTGCCGCACGCGCGCAAGGCTACACAGAGCGGGTGGTGCATGTGGTGCAGGGCGCGCATTTTGACTGGAGCAGCGTGTTGGCCAGCGGCGGGTCACTGAGCCTGTTTGCGGACAAGCAGATCATTGAAATTCGCGTGCCCAGCGGCAAACCCGGTAAAGACGGCTCGACTGCGCTGCAGCAAATTGCCGAGCGCTCGCAGGGTGATGATGCAACGCTCACACTGGTGATTCTGCCCAAGCTTGACGGCATGACGACCAAGGGTGCGTGGTTTGGCGCGCTAGAGAGTTACGGCGTCACCGTCAAGTTTGAGCCGATTGCGCGCGGCATGTTGCCGCAGTGGATTTCGCAGCGGCTGGCAGCGCAGGGCCAGCGGGTGGCGGCAGGTGAAGAAGGCCAGCGTACGCTGCAATTTTTTTCAGACCGGGTTGAAGGCAACTTGCTGGCCGCGCACCAGGAGATTCAAAAGCTCGGCTTGTTGTACGGCAATGCAGACGGCGGTGTGTTGAGCTTTGCACAAGTCGAAAGCGCTGTACTCAATGTTGCGCGTTATGACGTGTTCAAGTTGTCCGAAGCGGTGTTGGGCGGGCAGTCGGTGCGCGTGGCGCGCATGCTTGACGGGCTGCAGTCAGAAGGTGAATCTGAAGTGCTGGTGCACTGGGCATTGAGTGAAGATATTCGCGCGTTGAAGCGCGTCAAAGACACCATTGAAGCAGGCAGGCCCATGCCGATGGCCCTGAAAGACCATCGGGTGTGGGGCGCCAAAGAAAAGCTCTACGAGCGTGTACTGCCCAATATCAGCAGCGCCGCTTTGGCGCAGCTTTTAACAGCAGCGCACAAAGTCGACGGAATTTGCAAAGGCTTGAAGCAACCCGACTGGCCTGCTAGCGGCTGGCAAGCCCTGCACCGCCTGGCGGCCATGGTGTGCGAGCAGTGCGCAGCGCGTGCAAAATAGCGCCATGTCAGAACAAAATATCACGCTGCTCATGCAGACCATGGGTCAGAAGGCAAAAGCGGCTTCAAGCCACATAGCACGGGCGCAAACAGCTATTAAAAACAAAGCACTGCACAAGCTGGCTGAGTTACTGCGCCAAAACATTGTGGCTTTGGCGCAGGCCAATCAGGTGGATCTAGACCGTGCAGCAGCCAACGGCCTGACTGGCCCCATGCTGGACCGACTCAAGCTAACAGCCAAAGACATTGAAACCGTAGCGATCGGCTGCGAGCAACTTGCCGCTATGCCTGACGTGATCGGCGAAATCATTGGCATGAAGCAGCAGCCCAGCGGTATTCGTGTGGGGCAAATGCGGGTGCCAATTGGCGTGTTCGGCATGATTTACGAAAGCAGGCCTAACGTGACGATTGAAGCTGCCAGCCTGGCGATCAAAAGCGGCAACGCCTGCATATTGCGCGGTGGCTCCGAAGCGATTGACTCAAACAAGGCGCTGGCCGAGCTGGTACAAACCGCCCTGGTTAACGCGGGTTTGCCTGCCGACACAGTGCAACTCGTACCCACCACCGACCGTGAAGCTGTGGGCCAATTGATCACCATGCCGCAATTCGTAGATGTCATCATCCCGCGCGGCGGCAAGGGCTTGATTGAACGCATCAGCCGAGACGCCAAAGTACCAGTCATCAAACACCTGGACGGCAATTGTCATGTGTACGTTGACGACCCCTGCGACATCGCCATGGCTGTGCGTGTAGCCGACAACGCCAAAACGCAAAAATACAGCCCTTGCAACGCCGCTGAAAGTTTGCTGGTCGCGCGCGGGGTTGCAGAAGCGTTCTTACCCAAGATCGCCGCCATTTATGCTGAAAAAGGCGTAGAAATACGGTCAAATGAGGCTGTAGCCCATATATTACAGGCGCAAGCAGCTACTAAATCAATAGCAATTAAAGCAGCGACTGAAGAAGACTGGTACGAAGAATACCTGGCGCCCATCATCAGCATCAAGGTCGTCGATGGTATTGACGAGGCGATTGCCCACATCAACAAATACAGCAGCCACCACACCGACGCCATCATCACCACCAACCACGTTCACGCGCAAAAATTTCTGCGTGAAGTTGATTCAGCCAGCGTAATGGTCAACGCCAGCACCCGCTTTGCAGATGGTTTTGAGTTTGGCCTGGGCGCTGAGATCGGTATCAGCACAGACAAGTTTCACGCCCGCGGCCCGGTCGGGATTGAAGGGCTGACTTCGTTGAAGTATGTGGTTTTGGGGGACGGGGAAGTGCGGGGTTGAGGTTCAATAGTTGCTCACCTATACCGCATAGCCGAATGCAGCACCTCCAGCACTGTGATCGTCTCCAACGTTTGCTCCAAAATCACCACATAGCTGGGGTGCGCCACCAACTCCAGCGTGCCTGCTAAGCGGCCAGGCCTGCGGGGGAAGTTGGGGTCGGCTAGTTTGCTGACTTGGTCGTCGATGGCCAGCCACATGTCAACTGCTGCAATTGGGTTGTCATGCGCAATGTAGTCTTCGATGGCTTGCAGGCTTTCCCAGTACTGCGGTTTGCGCAGAACTTGCAAAAGCTGCTTCACTTTTTATCGGCCAATGCCTGACGCTGTTTTAGTTTTTTCTCGCGGATGGCGTCCCACTCTTCTGGAGCGATTGCTGGGCGCGGGTCTGCTTGCGCGGCATCTACCTTGGCTTTAAACCAAGTGTCGTATTCGACAATGCTTTTGAGTGAGTCGCGCACCAGCTGCGACACGGTGGTTTCGTTGTGCAGGGCATAAGACTTGAGTGCAAAGTACTGTGACTTTGGCAAGTCAACGTTCAAGCGCTGGGTGCCTTCGGGTGTTGCGTTTTGCGCCATGATTTGAGTAAATGCAGGAATCAACATATTATCAAAAAGTGCCAAGCCTGACCGCAGACGATGAAAGTTAATACCTCACTTGCAACTTTGTGTCCGGCCCCAATGTCTAGACAAACATTAAACATTCAACATAAAACGAAAGAGACCGCATGGTCCCGCACCTGATTACTGCCACCAACCCACCGATTGACGAGCTTGAGCAGCGCATTTTGGACTCTATGCCAGCCATTGAGCGCTGGTTTCGGCTGGAATGGATGGAGCACACGCCGCCGTTTTATTGTTCTGTGGATGTGCGGCACGCGGGCTTCAAGCTCGCGCCGGTGGACATCAATTTGTGCCCACACGGCTGGAACAATCTGACGCCTGACATGATGCCGCTGGCGGTGCAGGCAGCGATGGCGGCGATTGAAAAAATCTGCCCGGAGGCGCGCAACTTGCTCATCATTCCTGAAAACGAGCCGCGCGACACGTTTTACTGGGCCAACGTGATGCAACTCAAACGCGTGTTTCACCAGGCTGGCTTGAACGTGCGTTTTGGCTCGCTTAGCGCCACCACCGAAAAACCGGTGGCAATGAAGCTGCCCAACGGCGAAACCCTGACATTAGAGCCGCTGGTGCGCACTGACCGCCGCTTGGGCCTGAAAGATTTTGACCCCTGTACGATTTTGCTGAACAACGATTTGTCGGCCGGTATTCCCGGCATTCTGGAAGATCTGAACGAGCAATACCTGCTGCCGCCGCTGCACGCCAGCAGCTCGCAGCGCCGCAAAACCAGCCACTACAAGTCGTATGAAGAGGTCACCAAGCGCTTTGCCAAACTGGTGGGCATTGACTACTGGCTGATCAACCCGATGTTCACGCACTGCGGCGATGTTGATTTTGCCAACGAAAAAAGCGTGGAGCAGCTGCGCGGCCACATCGACGCGCTGCTGGTCAAGGTCAAGCGCAAGTACAAAGAGTACGGCATCAATGAGCGGCCGTTCGTCGTCATCAAAGCCGAGGGCGGCGAAGACGGTGCCCAAGGAGCCGGCATCATGATGGTTCGTGATGGCAAAGAGCTAGACGCGGTGGTGGCTAAAGTTTTGGCAAAAGCCAAGGCCAATGCGCTGGACAACGCAGCCAAGGCTGCGGCCAAGGCGCTGGCCAAAGGCAACAAGCCAGGCAAGGCTGAAAAAGCCACTGCTGGAGTGGTGTCTGAAATCATCATTCAGGAAGGCGTTTTGACCAATGAGCGCGTCAACGCCGCTGTGGCTGAGCCGGTGGTGTACATGGTTGACCGTTTTGTGGTGGGCGGCTTTTATCGAATTCACTCTGGGCGCGGGCCAGACGAAAATTTGTGTACTCCGGGCTCCAGCTACGTTCCGCTGGCATTCGCTGAGAGTGGGCGCTTACCGCAGCCAGGTGAAAAGTCAGGCTCCAGCGGGCCAAACCGGTTTTATATGTACGGCGTGGTGGCCCGCCTGGCGATGCTCGCCGCCAGTTACGAGCTGGAAGCCACCGACCCGTTGGCTGAGGTGTACGACTGACGAGCACCCACGAGGTGATTTTGAGCCTTTTTGAGGCCTAGCGCATACAGTGCAGGCGCAAGCAGCTATTAAAATAATAGCAAAATGGGTGTAGCCAAAGCTAGTTGTGGCCTTGCAACATATGTCACTTTAGTTGGTGTCGCGTAAAAGACCGACGCCGAAAGCGCTCCGGGTGCGTGCAAAATAGTGTTCCCGAAGCTTTCACTCCCGCCCAAGTCTCCGGCGGGACGTTTTTGTGTCCAGTCAAAAATCCTCCCTAGCAGCGCTTACTTTGGGCGCTATCGGCGTCGTTTACGGCGATATCGGCACCAGTGTGCTGTACGCCGTTAAAGAAGTTTTCAACCACGGTCATGTTGAAGTCACCCCGGGCAACGTCTATGGGTTGATGTCGATTTTCTTTTGGACCATGACGGTGATTGTGTCCATCAAGTACGTTGCGCTGGTGCTGCGGGCCGACAACAACGGCGAGGGCGGCCTGATCGCGATGTTGGCCCTCGCATCCAACGCCGTAAAAGACAAACCCAAACTTCGGCGCTTGCTACTGATTGTGGGAATTTTCGGCACCTCTCTTTTTTACGGCGATGGCGTGATTACGCCGGCGATTTCGGTGTTGTCCGCCGTTGAAGGGCTGGAGGTGGTTTCACCCGCTTTTGCCAAGGGCGTGATTCCAATCACGCTGGCAATTTTGTTCGCGCTTTTTGCGGTGCAAAAACACGGCACAGCGGGCATTGGCAAGTTTTTCGGCCCGATCACGCTGGTTTGGTTTTTGACTATTGCGCTGTTGGGTCTCTCGCAGATCGTGACGCACCCGGAAATTTTGTGGGCTATCAGCCCGCACTACGCTGTTAACTTTATGTGGAACAACCCGGGTACCACTTTTATTATTTTGGGTGCAGTGGTGCTGTGCGTAACTGGGGCCGAAGCGTTGTACGCCGACTTAGGCCACTTTGGTAAAAAGCCGATTCGCCTGGCCTGGTTCAGCGTGGTGATGCCTTGCCTGGTGCTTAACTATTTTGGCCAGGGCGCTTTGCTTTTAAGCGATCCATCGGCGGTTAAGAACCCGTTCTACCTGATGGCACCCGACTGGGCGCTGCTGCCGCTGGTTGGCCTGGCCACCATGGCCACCGTAATTGCTTCACAGGCTTTGATTACTGGCGCGTTCAGCGTGACCAAACAGGCGATACAAATGGGGTACTTACCGCGCCTGAAGATTTTGCACACCAGCGTGCGGGACACCGGGCAAATTTACATGCCATTCATCAATTGGGGGCTGTTTATCACCATCGTGCTGGCGGTGGTGATGTTCAGGTCTTCAAGCAATCTGGCTGCGGCTTACGGTATTGCGGTATGCACCGACATGTTGATTACCACCATTTTGACGTTTTATGTGATTCGCCACGCCTGGAAGTACCCGCTGTGGCTGTGCCTTGCCGCCACAGGCGTTTTCTTTGTGGTGGACTTTGCGTTTTTTGCATCTAACCTGATGAAACTCTTTGCGGGAGGCTGGTTCCCGCTGGTCATTGGCGGCATTGTTTTTACCTTCATGATGACGTGGAAAGAAGGCCGCCGCATCATGAACGAAAAAATGCGCACCGACGCCATCGATTTGCCAAGTTTTCTGGATGCGGTTTTCGTCAGTCCGCCCGCGCGGGTCGAAGGCACGGCAGTGTTTTTGACCGCTGAGCCCGGCGTTGTACCAAATGCGTTGCTGCACAATTTGAAGCACAACAAAGTATTGCACGAACAAAACCTGTTTGTGACGGTGCGCAACCACGAGGTGCCATGGATTGGCATGGACAAGCGCATTGAAATCGAGTCGCTGGGCCACCACTGCTGGCAAGTGGTGGTGAATTACGGCTTTAAAAACGACCGTGATTTGCCCAAGGCGCTGCAGCACATCAGAACCCGAGGCTGCGAGCTGGAACCCATGACCACCAGTTACTTTTTATCGCGCGACACCGTCGTGCCCACCATCGGGGGCGGCATGGCTGCCTGGCGTGAAAAGCTGTTTGCGCAAATGCACCACAACGCCAGCGGTGCAGCAGACTATTTGAACCTGCCCAACAATGCGGTGGTGGAGTTGGGCAGCAAAATCGAAATTTAAGCCGCTGCCTGTTTGGGCTTTTGCTTTGGCTGGCAAACTCAAGCTGTCAGCAGGTCGCCTCTGATTGAGCGGCTGCCATCCGGTGCCATTGTTTTTGGCGCAGCGCCCGGGTTGGTGTTCGTGTTGGTCACGGCGTTTAGCGCCTGTGCAACCACCCCGCGCGTATCCACCGGCCTCAAGAGGTTCTGCATGATCAGCTTTTCGCAACTGCGGCTGGTCATGGAGTGCGGTTGACCGCCATGGCTTAAAAACATGAACAGCGTTGACTTGGTGCTGGCCCACACCAGTTGCGCGCGCAGCCAGCGCCGTTTGGAATACAAATCCACCCAGTTGCCAGCGCGCAGGCCAAGCAGCATGGTTTGGGCTTGCTCTTTCGTACAAGTTTCGAGCGCGTCGCTTGCGGCTACGCTGGTGGCTTGAAGGTCAGGCGCATTGCTCTGGTCTTTTGTGCTCGCTTCAAGCGTGGTGTCCGGCGTTTTGACCGGGATGGCCTCTTGCGCAACGCTTGGTGTCGCATCTTGCTCTGCAGCTTCCAGTGGCACCGGAAACGACGGGAGGGTGTCTTCAAATCCGGCGGCATCCAGGTCATCACGGCCCATCCACAAGGGCTGCGCATCAGCGCGGAGTTTTTCCAGTCGCTCAAGCGGCGTGCTGCTGGTTTCTTGTCCATCTTGCCCGTCACTGAGCTCGAGCCCTTCGGCCGAGTCTCCCAGTGATCCCAAGTTGGATTCTTCTGCGTCGCGCTGTGTCTTGAGCCTGCGAAGCTTGAGCACCGGTTGGTGCAACTTCAAAAGTGCCTCAAAAAAGGTTTCGCTTTCTGCGGCTGTCTGGCCGAGAAGTGCCAGGCCGGAATGCAGTTTTTCAAGCAATCGGGGCAGCATGGAGACGAACTTGGCAGGTTGCTTTAGCGTCGCTTCGCGCTTGACGCTCCAGATTAGATCTGGCACCACTGAACCGTAGCCCTCTGGGTCTACCTGGTTGCGTTTGTCGACCAGTTTGGCGTGCGCCATCACCAGTGCCCACGGGCCAAACAAAAAGTCGAGGATCAGGCCGGGTACTTTTTCAAGGTCGGAGCGGGCGCTTAAGTCAAACGCAATTTCGTCGGCTTTGCCCTGGCGGTCTTCTGCAAAACGCAGCGCCTGCAGTACCGCCTGACGGTTATCGAACTCTTGCTTATCCTGCGCGTTCCAGCTTGACTCCAGCGCGTGGAGCGCCAGCGCAAATGGCTGGGTATTTTTAACCTCGCTGTCATTGAGCGTGTTGAAGGCTGAGTTGACACTGTCAAAAAATTCGCTGAATTCGGTTGCGTATTCGTCGTTGTATTTAAAGCTGCGCTGGGCTACGCGCTCCATCAATGCGCGGCCCACGTGGCGTTCGTCGCTGAAAAAGCGCGGGTCGACCAAGGCCAGGCGCAGCAAGGAGGGCTCCAGCGCCACAATCGCTTCGCGCACCGGGGCCAACAGCCGCGGGTCTTGTGCAACCTGGTTGACCAGCTGCCGCACAACTTCCAGCCCCATCACCTGCCCGACCTGGGTGGCTTCTTTTTTCAATTGCGTTCGCACTATGGTGCGCCGCCGCGCGCTGCCGTAGTTGCCCCACGAGCCGGGACTCAATTCGCTGGCGGCGTTGACAGCGCGCTGCGGGCGGTCAACTGCCGGCAGGCTCTGGTATGTGTTTTGCGTATCGGCGGCTTCCAGCTCGTCGTCAACTTGCGCACTCAGCTCGGCTAGCTCTTCATCAACTTGTTCGTAGTAGGCCGGTGCCAACCGCTGACTTGCGTTGTTGCCACCGCGAAATAGAAAATCATCAAAAAAATCTTGTCGCACGCCCTGGTTTGAAAGGTCGGCGTACGCAGATGGATTTTCTTCAAAAGTGCCTGCGTTGGCATCGGTGTCGCTTTGCCCGGTGCCGCCGCCATTACCACCACTACCTCCGCCGCCAGCGTTGCCGCCGAAGCCACCGCCGTCTGTTCCAGCCGGACTTGCACCGCCGTTACGGCTTGCGCCGCCACCCCCGCCCCCAGATTGGGTTCCCGCCGGTGTTTGTAGAACCCGGTACTGGGCCGCCTGCACGTTGGCCGACTCGAGCTGCGCCACAGCCTTGGCATACATGGCTTTGAGGCCCTGAGCCATGGGGGCAGCCATGTGTTTGACCCACATAGCGGGTAGCGCGGCATCGCTCTCAGGCGCAGTCATGAGGTCTTGCAGTACCCGCGTAAATTCTTGTGGCCGCAGCGGGTTGTGCTCTGGCATGACGTTGGGCAGTCCCAAGGCGGTGCTGATCAGCGCGTCAAGCTCGGCAAGTTTTTGTTCAAGTCCCGGCAGAATTTGCTGCAACAGGCGTTGCGCATCAATTGCTTGCACCACTGCCGCATCGTCGACCAGTTTCAACTTGTCCAGACTCAGGCCTGCGCTGCCTGATTCGAGGTAGCCCTGCCCGCTGTTAGATGCATCGCGCATACCGGCACTAGCGGGCCTGGTGGCTTTAGCGTCCCTGGCGGCCGGTGCTGCGCCCGCGCCCGCTAGCGGCGTTGCCGCCACGCTGGCTGTAAATGCAGCCAACATATCGGCGGGAAAGCGCGCTGTCCAGATGTCTTTGCGGCCTGCAAGTTGGCGCCAAGCGCTGGCCAACTGGTCGCGCTCTGCGACCTTCATGCTTTTGAGCTCCAGCGCCTGCAGCGCTGCCACGGCCGCGCTCACGCACTGCGCCAGCATCGGCCCGCTGGCCTTTGCGGTGTCTTCCAGGCAGTGTTTAAGAACTTCAGATTGCTGGGTCATCGGAAATCGTTCAGAGGCAATGTTTTAGGCAGGTCGGCAGCGTTTGACTTTTGATGCTGTCTTCGTGAAGTGTAAGACGACGTTAATAAAAATTGATCCCAAAGGCCGTAATTCCGGGGGCTGTTTGTTTTGCTTACAAATTTTTGTGATGGGCATCGACCAGCTGGGCAAAAAGCCGACGACGGCGCGCATGTGACGTTGTCTGCGATCGCATTCGGTGGGCATCACGAGGGCATCCAAAAAGTGTCAAAAAAGTGTCGAAAAGATAGAAAAATACACCAAACAGGCCTTTAGCCCAACAAATATGGGTGCAAACAGCTATAATAATAATAGCAAAATATATTGCACCAAGCGGTTAAACCTGCACGGTTTGCCGCACTGCTTGTTCCCATTGCGCCATCAGATCGGCAGCGCGGCTGGGGCTGAGCGTGGGAACAAAAGTCCTTTCGGCCCGCCACAGGGCGGACAGCTCAGCGGTGCTTGCATACACCCCGCTTGAAAGCCCCGCCAGGTATGCCGCACCAAGAGCGGTGGTTTCAATCACGGCGGGACGCACGACAGGTATGCCCAGCAAGTCGGCCTGGAACTGCATCAGCAGATCATTGATGCACGCGCCGCCATCTACCCGCAGTTCTGCCACCGGAGCAGCACCTGCGCTGGTGGCGTCGCGGCTCATGGCCTGCAGCAGCGCGGCGCTTTGGTAGGCGATGCTTTCCAGCGCGGCGCGCGCAATGTGCGCCATGGTGGTGCCGCGCGTCAAGCCAGTAATCGTGCCGCGTGCGTCGGGCTTCCAGTACGGCGCGCCGAGGCCGGTAAAGGCAGGCACCATCATGACGCCGCCCGAGTCGGGTACGCTTTGGGCCAGCGCCTGGACTTCAGCGCTGCTTTCGATGGCGTGCAGGCCGTCGCGCAGCCACTGCACCACCGCGCCGCCGACAAACACGCTTCCTTCAATGGCAAACTCGGGTTCCCATGTAGCCTGCCCAGCGCCGGGCCGCCCCAAGCTGGGCAGAGCCCCCTCGGGGGGCAGTGAAGTACGCGAAGCGACAAACGTGGGGGCTATTTGCCCAGCGCCGGGCCGCCCCAAGTTGGGCAGCGCCCCCTCGGGGGGCAGTGCAGTACGCGAAAGGGCAAACGTGGGGGCTATTTGACATGCGCTGGTGGTCAACAGCCCGTTGGTAGAGGTTTGAAACTGGCGTCCGGTGTGCATCAGCGTAAAGCAGCCGGTGCCGTAGGTGTTTTTGGCCATGCCCGCAGTAAAACAGGCCTGACCGAACAGTGCGCTTTGCTGGTCTCCGGCAACGCCACCAATTGGCATGGCGTGGCCCAGCAGCTCTGGCCGCACCACACCGAAATGTGCGCTGGACGGCAACACGTTCGGCATCAGAGATGGCGGAATATCTAGTAGGCCGAGCAGTTCGGCGTCCCAATGGTTGGTGTGCACATTTAACAGCATGGTGCGGGACGCGTTGCTGACATCTGTGCTGTGAACGGCGTGTTTGCGGGTGCTGGCCTGGTCGCCACCGGTGAGCTGCCACACCAGCCAGCTGTCTACCGTGCCAAAAGCCAGCTCTCCATTTTCAGCTTGCGCACGAGCGCCCGGCACGTTGTCTAGTAGCCATTTGAGTTTGGTGCCCGAAAAATACGCATCGACCAGCAGGCCGGTTTTGGCTTGAATGAGCTGCGCCTTGCCTTGTGCGCGCAGCGCGGCGCAGGTACCTTCGGCGCGCCGGTCTTGCCACACGATGGCGTGTGCAATTGGCAAGCCGGTTTTTCGGTTCCACACCACCGTGGTTTCACGCTGGTTGGTGATGCCCACCGAGCGAATGTCCTCCGGCTTGATGCCTTGCGCCTCGGCTTTTTGCAGCGCTTGCCGGGCTGTGTGAAGCTGGCTGCGCCAAATTTGCATCGGGTCGTGTTCAACCCAGCCGGGGCGTGGGTAAATCTGCGGCAACTCTTGTTGCGCCTGCGCCATGATGCGCCCCGCCGCATTAAACACAATGCTGCGTGAGCTGGAGGTGCCCTGGTCGAGGGCAAGGAGGTAGGTCATGGCAGGTTCAAGTTAAAACATGGCAAGTAAAATTTGCTATTATTAAAGGAGCTGCTTACGCCCGTATTTATTGGACTACAGCACTATTTGGCATAAAAATGACCCTGTACATCACGCCAGAGCCACATCGCACTGTACGCTGGCTTCGTCCAGCAGCGCAACAAATGGGTCAGGCGGCGGCGCGTCGGTAAACAAGCGGTCAATTTGCGCCAGGCGCGCCAGTTCCACCATCGCTGGGCGGTTAAATTTACTGTAGTCGGCAGCCAGCCAAACTTCCCGCGCGTGCGCAATGATGGTTTGCGCAACCTTGACTTCACGGTAGTCAAAGTCGCGCAGCGAGCCGTCTGGCTCAATGCCTGAAATGCCGATGATGGCAATGTCCACCCGAAACTGGCGAATAAAGTCGACCGCCGCCTCTCCCACAATGCCCCGGTCTCGCGGGCGCACCACGCCACCCGTCACGATGACTTCGCAGTCGGAGTTTCCGCACAAAATCCCCGCGACATTCAAATTGTTGGTAATGATGCGCAGGCCCTTATGGTGCAGCAGGGCTTTTGCAATCGCTTCAGTCGTTGTGCCGATGTTCAAAATAAGCGAGCAGTGGTTTGGCACGTTTTTGGCCACCGCCAGGGCGATGCGTGCCTTGCCCTCAGCATGCAAACTTTCCCGCTGCTGGTGCGCGATGTTTTTGGTGGTGGAGCTGGGCACCCGCACCCCACCATGAAAGCGTGTCAGCAAGCCAGCTTCGGCCATGCCCTGCACATCGCGCCGAACCGTTTGCAGCGTTACGCCCAGCGTTTCGGCCAGTTGCTCAACCGACGCGGAGCCTTGCGTGCGCACTACGTCGAGCAGCTTGATTTGCCTGGGGTTGGAGTTCACGGGTCTGCGCAGCTATGCGGCTTTGTCGGGTTTATCGGGTTTATCGGATTTATTCACAAATCGTCACACAAACGAATTGAAAAGCATGATAGCGCGCAATAAATCGAAGCGACTAAGGGTAAATATTGAGCTTAAACGATCAAAAACGAATAAAAATCGCAAATAACCGAATTCGCAACGGTTCCCTTTTTTGCCTGCAGGAGTTGGTTTGCCAATACTTGTCTTCTCACCACCGAACGCGCCGCTGCTTGTAGCGGCGCGTCCAAGCTTTACGCAAAGGTCGTTTCATGCAGTTAGCGCTTGATCGCATCAGTAAAAAAGTCGGAGCCGAGCCGTGGCTTTATGAACTTGATCTTGCGCCGCGCGGCTCTGAGGTCACTGTGCTTTTGGGTGCCACACAGGCTGGGAAAACAAGTTTGATGCGGATCATGGCGGGCCTGGACGTTCCCACTACCGGCCAAGTACTGGTCGACGGCATCAATGTTACTGGCGTGCCGGTGCGACAGCGCAATGTGGCGATGGTCTACCAGCAGTTCATCAACTACCCGTCCATGCGGGTGGCGGACAACATCGCCTCGCCGCTCAAGTTGCGCGGGGAAAAAAACATTGATGCCAAAGTGCGCAGCCTGGCAGAGCGCCTGCACATCGATATGTTCCTTGACCGTTATCCGGCAGAGCTTTCGGGTGGCCAGCAGCAGCGGGTGGCGCTGGCACGGGCTTTGGCAAAAGGTGCGCCGCTCATGTTGCTCGATGAGCCACTGGTAAACCTCGACTACAAACTGCGCGAAGAGCTGCGCGAGGAGTTGACCCAGCTGTTCGATGCGGGTGAGTCGACCGTGATTTACGCCACCACCGAGCCCGGCGAGGCTTTGCTGCTGGGTGGCTACACCGCAGTGTTGGACGGTGGCGAGATGTTGCAATACGGCCCTACAGCCGAGGTTTTTCACGCGCCGGTCTCACTGCGCGTGGCCCGAGCCTTCAGTGATCCGCCCATGAATTTGCTGGCTGCCAAACCAGCGGCGTCGGGCGTACAGCTGCTTAAAGGCCCAGCGCTTGAAATCGCTTTGCCGTCAGCAGGTAGTAGCCGGCTTGAAAGCCTCACTATTGGTATTCGCGGCAGCTCATTGCGGGTGTCTGCTCGGGCAGGTGATGTGCAGTTGGCTGGCGTAGTCGAGCTGGCCGAAATTTCGGGCTCGGACACTTTTGTGCATGTGGACACTCTGGTAGGTGAAGTGGTGGCCCAGCTCACGGGTGTGCACTACTTTGAGCTGGGTGCGGCACTCGACATTTACTTTGATCCATCCGAGGTGTATTTGTTTGACGCAGCTGGTGATTTGCTGCTGGCACCGCCGCGCCAGAAAGCGCGAGGCCACTAGGCATGGCCCGTATTGACCTTGATCTGGCGCACGCCTATCGCGCCAACCCGCAGCAAGACAGCGACTACGCCTTGCTGCCGCTGCAAATGCGTTTTCGTGACGGCGGAGCGTACGCGCTACTGGGGCCTTCGGGCTGCGGCAAAACCACGCTGCTCAATATTGTTTCAGGGCTAGTCGCCCCGTCTCAAGGTACGGTTAAGTTCGACGGTGTGGACATGACCCGCGCCACACCGCAGCAACGCAACATTGCGCAGGTGTTTCAGTTCCCGGTGATCTACGACACCATGACAGTGGCCGAAAACCTGGCTTTCCCGCTGCGCAATCGCAAGATGCCTGAGGCGCAAATTAGAAAGCGCGTGGGCGAAATTGCTGAAATACTCGATATGAGCGGTCAGCTCAACCAACGCGCCGCGGGGCTGGCCGCGGACGCGAAGCAAAAAATCTCACTCGGCCGCGGGCTGGTGCGCCCCGATGTGTCGGCAGTGCTTTTTGACGAGCCCCTGACCGTGATTGACCCGCACCTGAAGTGGCAGCTGCGCCGCAAGCTCAAGCAGATTCACCACGAGCTAAAACTCACCCTGATTTACGTCACACACGACCAGGTGGAGGCGCTGACATTTGCCGAAGAAGTAGTGGTGATGACGCGCGGACGCGCAGTGCAGACGGGATCAGCTGATGCGCTGTTTGAAAAACCGCGCCACACGTTTGTTGGCCACTTTATTGGATCGCCCGGCATGAATTTTTTGCCCGCTGAGGTGGAGCAGGGCACATTGCGAGTCGCGGGCCACGCGCTGCAGTGGCACGGAAGCACTGCGCTGCCGCAGGGCAAACTAAAACTTGGCATAAGGCCCGAATACCTTGCGCAGACCGAGCCAGATGCAACCGGGGCGCTGCCTTTTACCGTGTCGCGATTACAAGATATCGGCACGCATTTCATGCTCACGGCCACCTTGGGCGACAGCATTGTCAAGTCGCGTTTGGCCTCAGCGGCCAACCTGCCTGCGGCAGGCAATGCAGTCTGGCTGCGCGTTATGGGGCCGCACACCTGCATGTACGTCAACGATGAATTGGTGAACCCATGAGCACAACAACCAAACCCGTGAACCAAAAGGCCTGGTTTTTGGTGTTACCAGTGATTATCTGCGTGGCGTTTTCGGCCATCTTGCCCTTGATGACGGTGGTGAATTATTCGGTGCAGGACATTATTTCACCCGAGCGGCGCGTATTTGTCGGAACCGAGTGGTTTGTGGCGGTAATGCGCGATGGCGATTTGCACGCTGCGCTGGCAAGACAGCTCACGTTCTCATTCGCGGTGCTTGCAGTTGAGATTCCGCTGGGTATTTTGCTGGCGCTGTCAATGCCGGCGCAGGGCTGGCGCGCGTCGCTGGTGTTAGTGGTGGTGTCACTTTCGCTGCTGATTCCCTGGAATGTGGTAGGCACCATCTGGCAAATCTACGGCCGCGCTGATATTGGTCTGGCGGGCAATCTGCTGCAAAAGCTGGGTTTTGACTACAGCTATACGGGTAACGCCACGCATGCGTGGGTCACGGTGCTGGTGATGGACGTGTGGCACTGGACACCGCTGGTGGCGTTGCTGGGTTACGCAGGCCTGCGGTCCATACCCGACGCGTACTACCAGGCAGCCCGCATCGACGGGGCCAGTAAGTTTGCGGTGTTTCGGTACATTCAGTTGCCCAAAATGCGCGGTGTACTGATGATTGCGGTGCTGCTTCGATTCATGGACAGCTTCATGATTTACACCGAACCGTTTGTACTGACCGGCGGCGGGCCGGGCAATGCCACCACGTTTTTAAGCCAGTACTTGACACAAAAAGCGGTAGGCCAGTTTGATCTGGGCCCGGCAGCAGCGTTCTCGCTGATCTACTTTTTAATCATCTTGCTGCTCTGCTTCATCTTGTACAACTGGATGCAACGGGTTGGCACCAGCAGCCAAAAGGAGGCCGGTCATGAATGAGAAACGCTTTCAGGCGCGCACGCTGTTCCTTGTTGCGTACCTGATTTTTGCGCTGCTCCCCATCTACTGGATGGTGAACATGAGCTTTAAAACCAATGAAGAAATTTTGTCCAGCTTTTCGTATTTTCCACAACAATTTACGTGGGGAAACTACATCAAGATTTTTACCGATCCGTCTTGGTATTCCGGCTACATCAATTCGCTGATTTATGTAGCAATAAATACGGTTATTTCTCTTTTGGTGGCGCTGCCTGCTGCCTACGCGTTTTCACGTTACAGCTTCATGGGTGACAAGCACGTGTTCTTCTGGCTGTTGACCAACCGCATGACCCCGCCCGCAGTGTTCTTACTGCCGTTTTTTCAGTTGTACACCACGGTCGGGCTGATGGACACGCACATCGCGGTGGCGCTTGCGCATTTGCTGTTCAACGTGCCACTGGCGGTGTGGATTCTGG
>JANPDQ010000400.1:0-2543 GCA_031431575.1 Polaromonas sp. | reverse complement strand
GTACAACTTTTAAACCTTGTCTGGCGTAGTAGCGGCACAGCGCCGTCGTCAGCCAGCTCTTGCCCGCCCCGCTGGTGGTACCCAAAACCATCACGGCTTTTGCAGTCATATCTTGCCTTTGATGTGTTGCCATGCATTGTGCAGTGCGGCTTGCGCAGCAGGCGATTGCACGCTGATACGCACATGACCGGGCAAGCCAAAAGAAGCGCAATCGCGCAGCTTGATGCCGTGCTGACGCAAAGCTGTCAAATCAACAGCCGTCTGGCAAACAAAAAAATTGGCTACGCTCGGCAACACCACCCAGCCGAACGATTCGCACAGCGCGATTTGCTGCGCTTTCCACTCCCGTAGTGTGGTCAGACGACCCGCTAGCCAGGCTTGCGCGCCAGGCTGCGTCCACGCTTCAAGCATGGCCACGCCATGCGCGCCTATCGGCCATGAGGGGCAAAGCTGGTGGATGGTGTCAATGTCTGCGGCGGCATCCAACGGTGCAATCGCGTAAGCTGCACGCACACCGGTCAGGCCAAGCGCTTTGTTGGGTGAATACAGCTGCCACAGCTTTTGCAAATGCTGCTCATGCGCAAATTCATCACTCAAACGCAGCGGCTCGTAAGCCCGGTCAAGGACCCGAACCGCACCGGCGCTACTGTGCCAATCCTGATGCGTTTGACCGAATGGGCTGGACGGCTCACAAGCCCAGCAGAGGTCTGCCATCATCGGGTCAGTCACCTCGGCCAAGCCATAAGCAGTGGCTGCGTGTGCATAGTCACCGTAGCGGTACGTTGGCAGCCAAACCGAACGCCCAGCGCGCCTGGCCAGCATCGCCGTGATGCGAAAAATAAACTCGCTGGCACTGGCAGCCAGCACCACACGCTGTACATCAACACCATGAAATGAAGCGAGTTGAGCGCGTAAAGCCGTGTAGCTGGCATCCGGGTACTGGGTTGCGTCTGCCTGCTGAATGGCCGTGAGTGCGGTCGGGCACGGTCCGCAAGCGTTGCTGTTGGTTGAAAAGTCATAGCGCACAGCGCCAAAGGCGTCCGGACCCCCGTGAATGCGTTGATGTTGCGATGTCATGGCTTTAAATATGCTATCAATAAGAGAGCTGCTTGCGCCCATAAAAAGCAGGCTAGAACCACTTTTGATGCCTTTTTCCCGGCTAATACGGCATCTATGGGCTCTGGTGACCGGCCTGATGGGTTCAGTGCATAAACGCCCGGCTTTTGCAGCCGAACATTCAAGGCAAGCGCCATCGCTGCCATCGGCCAGCCGCTGTTGGGTGATGGTGTTTTACGGGCTTCGTCCCTGAGCGACTTCAAGGCAACGCCGTCACTGAGAAGTTTCAAAATCAGCGCCGTGATGCGCGCAGGCACCCAGCTCAGCACATCGTCAGCGCGCGCCGCCCACTTGCCAGTCCATTCCCAATTTACCCCGTTGCGCAATCCCCGGTAGCCCCACATGGCATCAGCGGTGTTGGCAAAACGGTAAACCGCCGCGCCCGGCAAACCAAACAACACAAACCAGAAGATCGGTGCCACCACAGAATCATTGAGGTTTTCAGCCAGTGATTCGATGGCGCTTTCGCGCACTTCAGTCTCGCTCAGGTTTGTCGTGTCGCGACTCACCAGCATGGCCAGCCGGTGCCGTCCTGCATCCAGTGACTGGCTTAAGGCCACTTCAACTGCCGCAACTTCAGACCGGAGCATTGCCCAGGCCAGCATGGGCTTGAGTGCCAGGCCCAGAAACAACCCGGCCAAAATCCAAGGTAATTGAAATGCCGCCCATTGCACAGCGCCAGCTACTATCAAAACAAGAGCTGCTCCCACCCACCAATAGGCGGCTGCAAGCCAAAATGACTTCAGGTCTCGAACGACAGGAGATGGGTTCGGTCGAAGCCGTTTGGTAGCCCAGTTCAGGTAATTACCCATCCACACAACCGGGTGTAGGCGAGCAGTAGGTTCACCCAGGTAATGGTCAATGGCCAGCGCAAGCAGGAAAGCTGCGCCAAAGACCATCAAACTTGGAGCGACGCTGGATAGGAACAACACGTTTTATCCACTGAGGTTTTTTACAGGACGCCAGCGCCGCGACTGCTGCCACGCCCCCAAGCCCAAAAGTAGCGCCATGCCCCACAAAGCGGCGAGGCTGCTAACCACTGATGTCACGGGCTTGGCGTCTGGCGCTTGCAGTTCCAGCTTCAGGCCTTTGATGATGTCTTGCGGCTCGGTTTTCGGCTCGCTCACTGCTTGTTTTGGCGGTGAAGGCTGGGCGACTGTGGGTTGGCTTGAGGACGGGCGCGCGTTGCCCTGTGCTGCGGCAAAGCGCTGTACCGCCGCATTGCTTTCACGCAAGCCTGTGGCTTTTAGCGCCTCGTTATAGGCCCGAGTCAGTTCGCGTTTGGTGGCTGCGTCGGGCTGCCAGTAGTTCAGGCGGATGGCGTCGAGCATGCGCTCCAAGGTTTGGGCAAATGCGGCTCGGTTGCTGCCCTCCAGCCATTCGCGCGTGCCCAGCTTGTACTGGTCACGCACATACACGTTGTGCAG
>JANPDQ010000399.1:0-3834 GCA_031431575.1 Polaromonas sp. | reverse complement strand
GCCGGAGAAGACCAAAGAGGAATTCACCGCTGACGGATTCTTCAAAACTGGCGACGTCGGCAAGATAGACGCACGCGGCTACATCACCATCGTGGGCCGCAGCAAAGACCTCATCATCAGCGGCGGCTACAACGTGTACCCAGCAGAAATCGAAGGCTACATCAACGACATGCCCGGCGTGGCCGAGAGCGCGCTGGTAGGTGTGCCGCACCCGGACTTTGGCGAGGTGGGCGTGGCGGTGGTGATTGCCAAGCCTGGTGCGAGCCTGCAAGCTGAAAGCATCATTGCAGCGTTGAAGTCAAAGCTCGCCAATTTCAAAATCCCCAAACAGTGTTTTGTGGTGCCTGAGCTGCCACGCAACACGATGGGAAAAGTGCAAAAGAATCTTCTGCGCGAGCAATACAAAGGCCTCTTCGCATAACCTCTTTACTATATTAGTAATAGCTGCCAGCGCCTATATCAACTGCGCTGCAGGCAGAAAACGCATCTAATTTGTCATGTAGCCCATCCACGGCCAGTAGGTCAGTGAAAAAACCACCAGCAGCGCAAACGCCGCCAGCGTGATGACCAAGCCAGTACGCACAAAATCACGCGAATCAAACGTGCCTGTGCCGTAGGCAATCATGTTTTGCGGTGCATTCACAGGCAAGATGAAACCAAAGCTCACTACAAATTGCAGCAGCATGGTCATGCCGACGACGTTGATGACCGGGTTATTCGCTGCACCACCCGCTTGCACGGCCAGCAGCACACTGATGATGATCGGAATCATGGTCGACGCCAATGCGGTGGCGCTTGCAAAGCCGAGGTGAATGACGATTAAAAACAGCGACAGCAGCATCAAAATCACAAACGCGCTGGCTTGCTGCAGGCCCAGGTTCTGAACAATCACATTAGCCAGCCAGCCAGCGGCATTGGTTTTAAGCAGCGCAGTGCCAATGCTGATACCGACTGCAAACAGCAGCACCGTGCCCCACGGGAAGCCCTTTTGCGACTGCTTCCAGTCCATCACGCCGACGCGGGGCAGCAGCATGAGCGCAATGGCGGCAATGGTGGTGGACGCGGTATCAAAGTTGTGCAGCACCTTTTCAGTGGCCCAAAATCCGAGCAGGGTAAGCACAATGGCCAGCAGCTTCCACTCCTTGGGGGCCATCGCGCCAATAGACTCAACCTGTTCGCGTATAGCCGCTTTGCCACCTGCGATTTCCTTCATTTCGGGCCGCATCATGCGTGTCATGATGAAATACAGCGCCACGCTCAGCAGCGCTGAAAAAGGCGCACCCGCAATGAACCATTCCGCCCATGAAATGCTGGTTTGAAACTGCCTTTCAATAAAGCCGATGGCTACCATGTTTTGTGCGGCGGCAGTTTTGATGCCCACGTTCCACACACTTGCGGTTTGCGCGGCGGTAATCACCAGCAGGCCCGCAAAGCGGCTGCGCTTGTCGACCTTGAAAGCCAGAATAAACCCCATCATGATCAGCACCAGGCACGCCACCCGCGCCGTGGTGCTGGGCACAATAAACGACAGCAAAAAACCCACGCCCATCGCACCAATCACGATGTGGTTGGTCTTGGCGTCTACCTTGGACAACACAAACAAAGCAATTCGGCGATCCAGCCCGGTAGCCGTCATAGCCGCTGCAATGAAGCACGCCGCCGCCACCAGTGCCACCGCGCTGTTTGAAAAGCCCGACAGTGCCAGGCCAAGCGCCGCGCCGGTGCCCATGTCAGGGCCCAAAGGCTTGGCGGCGTCTGGTGAATAGGCGAGCAAAAACACCATGAGTGCGCCTATGACCACGGCGCTGACGGCATAGTCAAGCGCCTCGGTCATCCACACAATCACGGCAAACGCCAGTATGGCCAACATGACCTGGCCTGCTCTAGGCAGGCCATTTGCTTCGGGCAACCAAGTAATGGCAACAAGAGCCAGCGCTGCTGCAACCAAGCCAATGCGCTTGAACAGGTCCGCTTTGGGCTCGGGCGGTTTGGCGGGCGGCGCAGGTCCAGGCAGCAGTGACAAAGACTTCGATAGGGTCATATTTGATACTTTTAGTGGTTAAAAATGCCGATACCCCAATAAATACAGGCGCGGGACGCTATTAAATTCATACCAAGTGGCGGTCAGATCAACACGGCTTGCAAGCTGCGACGCAATGACTGCGGCATAGCTGAGCCACGCCCGAATCGCACGACCAGGTCGGGTCTGCCGCTTTTAAGACCTAAAAAATTCGATGTTTGTTGCCGCACCGTTGGAACTTCAACCGCCTGGTTCAACATCGCATTGCGAATGCCGAGGGCGGTGGCTTGCAGTGCAAAGCGTTCGTAGCAGCGTCCGGCCTCCACCCAGTGCGTTTTGTCGTCCACACTTGAGACAAAAACCGCGATGCCTGCCGAACTGCGCGTTTGTTCTGCGTATTTGTCGTTTTCGCTGTCGGCTTTGAACATGATGTCAAACATCGTGCTGCCGAGCCAACGCGGTAACGAGGGATTTCCAGATGAGGCGCTGTACAAACCGTCGCCCGTTGCCACTGCCTGGCTGCCGCTAAAACGAAGCCACTGTTTGAGCTCTTTGACAAACGCGGCGTCTTGCATTTGCGCTGTGTTGCCTTCAATGATCAGCGCAAGAAGCTTTTCGACATCAGGCTTTGCCGTGTAAAGCATGACGCGAACACCGTTGCCGGTGCCCGCCAGCTCAAGCGCTTTCAGCTCGGCCAGCGATAGGGGCTTACCGTCGTAAGGGCCGCGCGTGCATTGGCGGCTGGGTATTGCTGTGTACAAAGGCGATGCGATGGCTTGGGTCTGCTCCAGCTGCACCAGCAGCGTGTTGTTCGCTGCATCAAACTGCGGCTGGCTCTTTAAACCGTAGGCGAGCGATGCTTCCTCAAGGTTCGCAAGTGCGCAGCCCAATGTTGCATACAGGTGGTGATCGTCCGGGTCAACCACCGGGGTGCGGCGCGTGAAATCTGGAAGTATTGCAATGCTGTTGGGCTCGACATGAAACTTCCACGCCTGCGTGTTGTGGCTGGTGGGGGCCAGCGTTGCCAGGCGCACCAGCTCTTGCCGAATGGCCATCTCGCTTGCAGGTGCACCAGACGTGGGTCGCCAAATTTGTTTTACGGTTGCCTCGTAGCTGCCGGGCGAATCGGCTGGCGCGCAGGCGGCCAAGCCCAGCGGAGCTGCAACCAGCGCAACGCCTGATTCAAGAAATTGTTTGCGCGTCATCATGGTGTTGATCTTTCTTGGTTTGTCGATGCAAATTCGTATGCAACATTGGTCATCAAGCTGCGGTAATACGGTTTTTCACCGTCGGGCAGCACCCAGGCAATTTCTGCCTGGAGTGGTATTTGCATGCCGCTGCGCTCGGCGTAATTCCAAAAGCGGCCGTGCCAGGGTGCGTAGCTTGTGGTGCTGCCCACCAGACGTCCACGCGCATCCGCATGCACGGTGTCAATCAGGCCGTTCGCATTAAAGCCAAAGCGCATGCGTACCGTGGTGCCCGCGTCGGTCAATATCGCGTCGGCATGTAGCGCGTCTACTGCCTGCCACACCACTCCTTGCGACGGCAGCAACGCTGTTGGGCACCACACTGCTTCTGCCAAAAATCGCATGAGCTCGCCTTTGGAGAGATCTGCACTTTCTGGAATATTCGCCACCGGTACCAGGCCAAAAATAGCAACTTTCAACATGCCGGTGCCCGCAACGTAGGCGTCATGAATGTGCGCCGCAACGCCCGGAAACACCATCACCCGCGCATCCCAGTCAAAGCCCGGGCGCTGGGTGGTCACGCGTTGGGTGGATTTAAATGGCTTCCAGCTTTCACCGGCGGTGCTC
>JANPDQ010000398.1:0-2102 GCA_031431575.1 Polaromonas sp. | reverse complement strand
GCAATCATGGCTGCTGCAATGTGCTCAGTAGAACCACGCGAGCCACCGCCCCACTTCACGCTGCCGGGGTCTTTTTTAAGCTGGGCAATGACCTCGGCCATTGATTTGAACGGTGAGTTTGCGGGCAGCACAAACACGTTGTACTCGCTGGTCAGCCGGGCAATCGGGGTGGCTTGGCTCAAGCTGACTGGTGGCTTGCCGGTGATGATGCCGCCTAACATGACAGCGCCCATTACCATCAGCGCATTGCCGTCGGCTTTGCTGCCGTTAACGAACTGCGCCAGACCCAGCGCACCGGCTGCGCCGCCCTTGTTTTCAAAAGTCACGGTGTCAGCGGCGCCGGACTCTTGCAATGCCTTGCCGAGCGCACGCCCGGTGGTGTCCCAGCCGCCGCCCGGGTTGGCGGGAATCATCATTTTGATGTTGGCTGCAGCCAGCGCTGACAGCGGCAATGCGCTACCAGCAGCCAAAGCTGCGATGGATTTAATAAAAGTACTGCGGCGCATGGAGTGCTCCTTAATGGGTTTGCAAAAATGGCTTACGGTTCAATGTTGATGATGCACTGGCTGGCTGTCAATTGGCTGTCTTTCGGCTTGGGGAAAACGCGTATAGATAGACCAGCGTTGGCGTTAGGCCATACCGGACAAATACATGATCGCGCGCAGGGCGGTGAACTCGTATTCCACGAAGTTGTCAAAATCTGGCCCCGTCATGAGCGCAGGTGTCCACGCATTTTTTGCCAAGGCGTCCTGCCATGCTCTGGTTTTAGTAGCCTTTACAACGCTGTCCGTGAGGGCCATGCGCTGTTCAGCGCTGATGCCTGGCGCGCCATACACTCCGCGCCAGTTTCCGAGCACCACGTCGTAGCCCTGCTCTTTCAGGGTTGGTATGTTCGCGTTCGGAAGGCGCCGCTGTGAGGTAATTCCAAGCGCCCTCATGCTGCCAGCCTTGATAGCTTCTGCAAATTCGCTGTATCCGCTTCCGCCGACCGTGACATTGCCGCCCAAAATGGCCGAAATTGCTTCACCACCGCCCCTAAAAGGAATGTAGTTAACCTTCTTGGGATCAACACCAATTTGGCGGGCCAAAATACTGGCGGCAATATGCTCAGTTGAACCGCGCGAGCCACCGCCCCACTTCACACTGCCCGGGTCTTTTTTCAGCTGCTCGACCAAGTCTTTCATGGTCTTGAACGGGGAGTTAGAAGGCACCACAAAAACGTTGTACTCGCTGGTCAAGCGGGCAATCGGCGTACACACCTGAAGCTGGACAGGTGGCTTTCCCGAAATAATGCCGCCGAGCATGACAGCGCCCATCATCATCAGCGCATTCGGGTCGCCCTTGCTCGCATTCACAAACTGCGCCAAACCAATAATGCCAGCAGCGCCTCCTTTGTTTTCGTACACCACGCCGTCGGCGAGTTTGCCTTCAAGAATTGCGTTTCCGAGCGCACGCCCGGTAGTGTCCCAGCCACCTGCCGGATTGGCCGGGATCATCATTTTCAAAGCAGGTGCCGCCATTGAACGCAATGGCAGTGCCCCAGTTGCCATCAGGGCCAAGAGCGTTTTGAGAAAGTCACTGCGATGCATGGGGGTCTCCTTGTTGAATGGTCAAGGTGTCGATGGTGTGTTTTGAAACTGTCAATTGACTGTCCAACTGGTTAGGGAAAATGCCAGGCTTTACTCTGTCAAACTCTTGAGCACATGAAACTCTTACTGGTTGAAGACGACGCCGCGATGCGCGCTACGCTTGAACGCGCGCTCGGCCGAAAAGGCTTTCAGATTGAGGCCATTGGCGATGGCCTGCTGGCGCTCGAAAAATGGCGGTTGATGACGTTTGATGTGGTTCTGCTTGACCTGACTCTGCCGACGCTTGATGGCCTGCAGGTTTTGGCCCAAGGCAGACAAAGCGGATTGACAACGCCGGTTCTGATTGCGACTGCGCGGGGCACGGTGGGCGACCGCATCATGGGATTGAACCTGGGCGCTGATGAGTACTTGCCCAAGCCGTTTGACCTTGACGAGCTGGAAGCGCGCCTGCGCGCGCTGGTGCGCAGGCGCGTGGCCCTCGCCAGCGACAACGAAGATTCAGGCAACGCAGGA
>JANPDQ010000397.1:0-3229 GCA_031431575.1 Polaromonas sp. | reverse complement strand
TTCATCGTCAAGAACTATTCTGGCGACATGATGAATTTTCATATGGCGGCTGAGCTGCTGGACCAGGAAAATGAAACCGTGATCGTCAACGACGACGTGGCGGTTGAAAATTCAACCCACACCACAGGCCGGCGCGGTGTGGCTGGCACGCTCATAGTTGAGAAAGTCTTGGGCGCTGCTGCTGAGCGCGGCGACAGCTTGCAACAACTCAAAACGCTGGGCGACGCGGTGAACAAGGCAACCGCTTCTATGGGGGTTGCGCTTACATCGTGTACCGTGCCTGCGGCTGGCAAGCCAACGTTTCAAATTAGTGCAACTGACATGGAGATTGGCGTAGGCATTCACGGCGAGCCGGGCCGCCGCCGAGTACCCTTGGCCAGTGCAGACGATATTGCCGATGAGCTGACAACCGCTGTGATGAAAGATTTATCGCTTCAACCTGGTCAAGATGTCATTTTGCTGGTGAATGGCTTTGGCGGCACGCCACTGTCGGAGCTGTATTTGATGGTCAACGCTGCCAAAAAAATCCTGGAGCGGTCCAATATCCATGTCGCCCGATTTTTGACCGGCTCTTACGTCACATCGCTTGAAATGGCGGGATGCTCCATCACAGTGACCGCTGCGAATAGCGAAATTCTTTCTCTTTGGGATGCGTCTGTTCACACAGCTTCGCTGCGCTGGGGCATGTAAAGCGCGGATGCTGATTCACCCGGAAAATCAAGAAGGTAATGCGAGTCGGGAAATCAGGCGAGTCGCCTGTTCCGTTTTGGAAATGGCCTAGTTGCTATTAATTAAGGAGCTGCTTGCGCCTGTATTTGTTGCGCTACAGGCCTATTTGATACTTAAAATCGTTGTTTTAGGTGTTTTCTGCCTGTGTAATCACGGTTTTTTCAATCACCCGGTCGTCACCTAACACGATCAGTGCAAAAAGCAGTTCGGCCAAACTCTGTGCCGCTGCGGTTTTACGGGCCAGCAGCGGTGTGGCTCGCGGATTAAGCACGACAAAATCAGCCTCGCAGCCCACCTGCAAATTGCCCACCACGCCTTGTAGCCCCAATGCCTGCGCAGCGCCGGCGGTGTGTTGCCACCAGAGCTGCTCGGGCGACAGTGACACGCCCGTTTTGCCTTGGCCCTGCCTGCCAACGTAATACGCCGCCAGCATGGTGTGAAACGGGCTGAAGCTGGTGCCGCCGCCCACGTCGCTGGCTAAGCCATACAAATGCCCGCTGCGGTCTGCGCTGGCGTAGTCAAAAAAACCGCTGCCCAAAAACAGGTTGCTGGTGGGGCTGACGGCTGCGGCCGTGCCGGTGGAGCGCAGCAGGGCGCGATCAGTATCGTCAATGTGTATGCAGTGCGCGTACACCGCTCTTGGCCTTAGCAAACCAAACTGCTCGTACACGCTCAAATAGCTGCGTGCGTCTGGGTACAGGCGCTTGACCCAGGCAATTTCGTCCAGGTTTTCAGCAACGTGTGACTGAATCCACACGTCGGGGTGAGCAGCTGCCAATTGGCCAGCGCCGCCCAACTGGGCCGCGCTGCTGGTAGGCACAAAACGCGGGGTGATGGCGTAACCGAGGCGGTCAACACCATGCCACTTTTTAATCAACGCTTCGGTGTCGATCAGGCTTTGTTCGGTTTCATCGCGCAGGCCATCGGGTGCGTTTTGGTCCATCAGCACTTTGCCTGCAATGATGCGCAGGCTCTGCTTTTGCGCCTCAAGCATCAGCGCGTCAACCGATTCAGTGTGGGAAGTGCAAAAAGTCAGCGCCGTGGTCACGCCGTGGCGTAGCAATTCTGCTATAAAAAAAGTAGCTGCTTGCGCACAGTATTCGGGCGCTACAAAGCGTTTTTCATGTGGGAATGTGTAGTTTTCAAGCCACGGCAGCAGCCCGTCTGCGGGCGAACCAATCACGTCTTGCTGCGGGTAGTGGATGTGCATGTCAACAAAGCCCGGCGCAATAATGCGGCCCGGCAAATGCTCTGTTGGCACGCCCGAGTACTTTGGAGCCAGGGTTTGGAAGCTGCCAACGGCTTGCACGACCTGACGGCCTTGTTCGTTCGGGCCGACGACCAGCAGGCCATCTTGCTCAAAAGCAGCTTCACGGCTTTTGAAATACAGCAGGCTGGCGCGAAAGGCTTTCATCAAACAATCAATTCGTTAATTGGTCAATGTACAGCTGTCACCCATGCCAACACGCCACACCCGCACTGCCGCCAGGCCTGGCAAGCTGGGGGCCAATGCGCGCCAGATGTAGGCACAAAGGTTTTCTAACGTAGCGGTGCCCAGGCCCGGCACATCGTCCAGCATGCGGTGGTCTAGCTGGGGGCGCAGCACCTCAATGGCAGCACGTACTCGGCCCAGGTCGAGCACCATGCCAGTGGCTGGGTCTGGCTGGCCTGCCAAGGTGATTTCAGCGTTGTAGGTGTGGCCGTGAATGCGGCGGCTAGCGTCGGCTTCAATGTCACGCTTCAAGGTATGAGCGGCATCGAAGAAAAATTGTTGGCTGATCTGGTACGTCATAAAAATTGTTAGCGAATGCCCGTCATTTTGTGGGTTTGCAGGCTCAGTCGCCAAGCTGGGCGCTGTAGGCACAGTGCAATGCAGTCACTTAGATTTTCGGCTTTTAGCACGTTGTCCATTGGCTGCAAGTAGCGATGTTTAAAGTTAGCGGCTTCCAGCTCATCCAAATTGAACGCTGTCTGCGGCCACACCAGTTTTAACTCGTGACCTTCGCGCTGCATCCACGGCGCGCCGGCCTTGGGGCTGACGCAAATCCAGTCGATGCCAGCGGGCGCGGCAATGGTGCCGTTGGTTTCCACCGCGATTTCAAAACCGCGTGCGTGCAGCGCGTCAATCAACGCGCTATCGACTTGCAGCAAGGGCTCGCCGCCTGTCATCACGACAAATCGGTTGGCTCTATCCAGACTTGGCCAGAGCGCTGCAATTTGGTCAGCCAGCGCATCCGTATCAACAAACTTGCCGCCCAGCGTGCCCCAATTCCCGTCTCCGCCCACAAAGTCGGTGTCGCAAAAATTGCAAACGGCGGTTGCGCGGTCTTGCTCTCGGCCAGACCACAGGTTGCAGCCGGCAAAGCGGCAAAACACGGCTGGCCTGCCCGCGTTTGCGCCTTCGCCTTGCAGGGTGTAGAAAATTTCTTTGACTTGGTAACTCATAAGACGCACAGCACCATCGGCTGGGTCGTGAGGTTTTTATACATGGTAGTCCTCG
>JANPDQ010000396.1:0-1975 GCA_031431575.1 Polaromonas sp. | reverse complement strand
GTAGCCGTACGCTGCGGCTAGCGCTGCTGCATCAGGCTCGCCATACGCTGCAAGGTTTTCGGGTTTAGCCAATGCTGATTCCAGCAGATTACCGTCACGCAAACCTGCGCCACCGCCGTGCTCGGCAAGCTGCATGTCATGGATAGCGATCAGTACGGTGCGGTCAATCCAGCGCCAAGCGGTCATTTGGCCAGCTCGCGCAGCACGGCACGCCGCTCTTTCATGATCTCGCGGCCCAAGCGCATTTGTTCTTCAAATTCAGGGTTGTGAGTGGTGATGCGCAGCCCATCGGGCGTCTCGGTGACATAAAAATCGTCACCCTTTTCAAGCCGCATTTGGGCCAGCAGGTCCTTTGGGAAGATTGCCCCAACAGAATTACCAATTTGCGTGAGTTTGAGCATGTGCATGGCGTTCTCCAGTTATTACATACGTAATACTAAACAAATCAGTGTTTTCAGTCAAGGCGCGGTTAAAAACTGGCATCTAGGCACTTGCCGAACAAAGGGTTTACGCGCTATAATCCGACTTTCACGACCAAATGGGCGGGTTCACACCGCCCATTTTTTTTGGCCGATTGTTTTTACTCCCTAGTTCCAACTTAGCGATTTACAGGCATTTTTAGTATTTGAATGGCAGCCATCAGCACCAACGAGACCATTGAGCAAACCGTTACCGGGCTTGGCTACGACCTGGTGGACATTGAGCGCACCAAAGGCGGCTTGCTGAGGGTCACGATTGATTTGCCGTACGTTGCTGGCACCGAACAGTTCATCAATGCCGAAGACTGCGAGAAAGTCACCCGCCAATTGGTGTTCGTGCTGGAAGTAGAAGGCGCTGTGTACTCCAGGCTTGAGGTCAGCTCGCCGGGCATCGACAGGCCGTTGAAAACCGAAAAAGATTTCGAACGATTCGCTGGTGAGTTGATTGACCTGACGTTAAAAGACGCGATTGGCGCGGCGGCTGCGGGAACAACTACTTCTGCGAATCAAAAGAAGTTCAGGGGAACGCTGGAGCGCACTGAGGGTGTGGTGCCAGGCTGGCAAATCGTCTGGAGCGATGAGCCTGAAGCCAAGCCCGGTCAAAAAATCAGTAAAAAGCGCGTACCCGCACCGCTGCAAGCGATGGGTTTTACGCTGGCTGAAATTGCCCAGGCGCGGCTTGCGCCAGTGGTGGACTTCAAGGGTCGCAAGTCGAAAATTACGCCTGCTTTGAGTCCTGAGCAGGCCAGTTGATATTGAATTTGAATTCGTGCAGACAAACGGTAAAAATTTTAGAATTTTGAGCGAAAGGTAAGTCAAATGAACCGCGAAATGTTGATGTTGGTAGATGCCATAGCGCGTGAGAAAAACGTTGAGCGTGACGTTGTTTTTGGCGCAGTAGAACTCGCCCTGGCGCAGGCCACCAGAAAGATTTACACCGGCGAAGTTGACATTCGCGTAGCGGTTGACCGCGACAGCGGCAACTACGAAAGCTTTCGCCGCTGGCTGGTCGTGCCAGACGAGGCCGGCCTGCAAAACCCGGAGGCCGAAGAGTTGCTGACCGATGCGCGCGATGAAATCGCTGACATCGAAGAAGGCGACTATATTGAAAAGCCGATTGAAAGCATGCCAATTGGCCGCATTGGCGCGATGGCTGCCAAGCAAGTGATTTTGCAGAAAATCCGCGACGCCGAGCGCGAAATGCTGCTCACTGAATTCATGTCACGCGGCGACAAGATTTTCGTTGGCACCGTCAAGCGCATGGACAAGGGCGACATCATCGTGGAGTCTGGCCGGGTTGAAGGCCGTTTGCGCCGTGGTGACATGATTCCAAAAGAAAACCTGCGCTCTGGCGATCGCGTCAAAGCAGTCATCATGGAAGTCGATCACACCCTGCGCGGCGCACCCATTATTTTGTCGCGCTCAGCGCCTGAATACATGATCGAGCTGTTCCGCCAGGAAGTGCCCGAAATTGAGCAGGGCCTGCTGGAGATTAA
>JANPDQ010000395.1:0-5030 GCA_031431575.1 Polaromonas sp. | reverse complement strand
CCAGTTTGCATTGAGCCTGGTGGCAAAGCACTACCCGCAGCAGCGCGTACCGTTGTGGCAAGACCATCCGTACTGTGTTTTGCTTGAAAACTCTGACCACGAGAGCGAGGCGCACGCTAGAACCCAGTTTGAAAAGCTGCTTGAAACCGCTTTTGAAGACGGCTGCGTGCTTGACGCGGTGGTGGCTGAAAACCTGACCCAAGCCAATCAGCTTTGGCACATCCGCGAGAGTATTCCGCTGGCGCAGGCTGAAGAGGGTTTGAACATCAAGCACGACATCTCCATTGCCGTGTCGCGTATTCCTGAGTTTGTGGCGACGACCGACGCATTGCTGCAGGCAGCAATACCGGGCGTGCGCCTGGTTAATTTTGGCCACTTGGGCGACGGCAATTTGCACTACAACGTGCAAGCACCCTTTGATGGCAACAGCAAAGCGTTTTTGCGCGACAAAGAAGCTGAAATCAACACGCTGGTGTTTGACTCGGTTGCCAAGTTTGACGGCTCAATTTCTGCTGAGCACGGCATCGGCAGCTTAAAACTGGACAAGCTCGAACACCACAAGTCCCCAGTGGCGTTGGGCATGATGCGCGCGATCAAGCAGGCGCTGGACCCGCACGGCGTGATGAACCCGGGGCGGGTCGTGCGAACTTAATAGTAGTGATCGATGCGCATGGTAATATGCGCATCATTCTTCCGCATAGGGGCTCATTCATGCAAACAGAACTTGTCACTAAAAAACGCGCCGTCAACATGTCAATCGACGGCGCAACACTCGACCTTGCCAAAAAAATCGGCATGAACCTGTCGAAAACAGTTGACGCTTTTTTGAAGGATGAAGTAAAAAAGCAATATTGGAAGCAGTGGAATGAGAGAAATAAGGCGGGCATTGCGGAATACAACGCCTACATCGCCAAGCACGGCTTGCCATTAGCAAAATACCGCACCTTCGCTAAAAGCTTGGGCGATGGCAAGCAGAAAATTTAGCCATGCCCCGTTTTGATGTCTACCGCAACCCAGACAAGCAGGAAAGCAAGCTGATATCGTTTTATCTGGATGTCCAAAGCGATCACATCCAAGGTCTGGATTCGCGAGTCGTCGTTCCCCTGCTCAAAGCAGAGTATTTCAAACAAAAAACCGAAGACATACACCCTGAATTTGAAGTGGATGGCCAACTTGTAGTGATGATTACGCCCGGTATGGGCTCAGTCCCTCAAGGGCTTTTACGCAGACCTGTTTGTAATCTCTCATCTAAGCAAATCCATATACAAAATGCGCTAGACGCACTTTTCGGAAGTTACTGATGGCAGCAAGCGAAGTTCAACCCACGCGCTCCCAATACGAAGACTTCATGCGCCACGTCGAGGAGCATGGCGTCTTCAAGGCAGACCGCACCGGCACAGGCACCAAAAGCGTATTTGGTTACCAGATGCGGTTTGATCTGCGCCAAGGCTTTCCGCTGGTCACCACCAAAAAGGTTCACCTTAAATCCATCGTGCATGAGCTGCTGTGGTTTTTGCAGGGGTCAAGCGACAACAATTGGCTGAAAGAACGCGGCGTGACGATTTGGGACGAATGGGCGCGTGAAGACGGTGACTTGGGCCCGGTGTATGGCGTGCAGTGGCGCAGTTGGCCCACGCCTGATGGTGGGCACATTGACCAGATTACTGACGTTATCAACACCCTCAAAACCAACCCAGACTCGCGCCGCATCATCGTCAGCGCGTGGAACGTGGCTGACTTGGGCAAGATGGCGCTGATGCCTTGCCATGCGTTCTTTCAGTTTTACGTAGCGCCAGCAACCGAGGCTGGTGGAAAAGGACAATTGAGTTGCCAGCTGTACCAGCGAAGTGCGGACATATTTTTGGGTGTGCCCTTCAATATTGCCAGCTACGCGCTTTTGACTCACATGGTGGCGCAGCAGTGTGAGCTCGACGTCGGTGACTTTATCTGGACGGGTGGCGATTGCCACATTTACAGCAACCACGCGGATCAAGTAGCGCTGCAACTGAGCCGCCAGCCCTTGCCCTACCCCACGTTAAACATCAAGCGCAAACCAGAATCAATTTTCGACTATGCGTTTGATGATTTCGAATTTTTAAACTACCAGCACCACCCAGCCATCAAGGCACCTGTGGCGGTCTGACTAGTTAGTTCATCATGCAAATCAACATGATCTATGCCCGCGCCGCCAACGGCGTCATCGGCCACAACAACGCCATGCCTTGGCATTTGCCAGAAGACCTGGCACATTTCAAACAACTCACTTTGGGCCATCCGGTCATCATGGGTCGCAAGACTTGGGATTCATTGCCCGCCAAATTTCGCCCGCTACCCGGCCGCACCAACGTCGTCATCACACGCCAATCCGATTGGGCTGGAGACGGCGCACACGCCGCTACCAGCCTGACTGCCGCGCTTGAAATGTGCGGCAAAGCCGAGCAAGTCTGGATAATTGGCGGTGCACAAATTTATGCGCTGGCGGAACCGATGGCGCAGCGCATTGAAGTCACGGAGATTGACAAACCATTTGACGGCGATGCCTACGCGCCCACGCTGGGCTCTGATTGGCGGGAAACCCAGCGCACCAGCCATACCAGCGCCAAAGGGCTGCCCTTCAGCTTTGTTAGCTACGCACGTCACCACAAGTAATCTACTGTTGAATTACTATTAATTTAATAGCTGCTTGCGCCTATATTCATTGGGCTACAGCCCTATTTTATTCTTAAAACACCTGAAAATGACTAAAATAGCCACCTGGAATATCAATTCATTGACAGTACGGCTACCCCAAGTCATTGACTGGCTGGCAGCCAACCCGGTGGATGCGCTGTGCTTGCAAGAGCTCAAACTGACGGATGAAAAGTTTCCGCATGCCGCACTGAAAGCTATCGGCTACAGCAGCGCCGTGTTTGGCCAAAAGACTTATAACGGCGTCGCGATTTTGAGCCGGACACCGGCTCGTGACATTGTGAAAAACATCACTGGCTTTGCCGATGAACAGTCTCGCGTGATCACGGTAACGCTAGACGCACCCGGCGGCCAATTGCGTCTGGTCAATGGCTATTTCGTCAACGGCCAAGAGCCCGGCAGCGACAAGTTTGCCTACAAAATGCAGTGGCTTGACGGGCTTCAATCAATGGTGAAAGACGAGCTGGCCGCGCACCCGCGGCTGGTGGTGGTAGGCGACTTCAACATCACGTTTGACGACCGGGACACCTACGATGCTGAAGGGCTGCGCGAAACCATTCACCACACTTCTGAGGAGCGCCAGCACTTCCAGGCGCTGCTGGATTTGGGTTTAGCCGATGCTTTTCGCATGTTTGAGCAGCCCGAGAAAAGCTATTCCTGGTGGGATTACCGCGAGTTTGCTTTTCGCCGCAACCGGGGTCTGCTGATTGACCGTGTTTTGGTCAGCCACGCGCTGACGCCCCTGGTAGCAAGCTGCGTGATTGACAAAACGCCGCGTAAAAACGAACGCCCGAGTGACCACACACCTGTGGTACTTGAGATCAACTAAGCACTGCAGCGCAGCAGCAATTCTGCCCTTCTAAGGTTTGGCGCAAGTAAAGCTGGCAGCCAGATTTAAGTCGCCAGCGCCAGCGTATTTTGGGTAAGCCGGAAACTCGCACAGCGGGCGAGTTCTGCCCGGCACGCCTGCTGTATCGGCAACTACTTGGGCGGGCGGTGCAACGCCTTTTTCAACCCAGTTCTCCAGCGTCGTCAATGAGTCCCAAGCGGCGTTGAACACGCTGCTGACCGCATGGCCGTAGCCTGGAATTTCGTAGTAACGGGCAAAGCTGGCCACTGACGCAGCGCCCATTGCCGTATTGATACGGCCCCAATACTGCTGGGTGGCTCGGGGGCTGACCAGCGCGTCATGCGAGCCGTGCGCCATCAGTATCTTGCCGCCTTTATTGGCAAAGGCCGACAGGTCGGTTTTGTTGGTGTCTTGCAAAGCTGTGAGTTGCACAATGCGCGCTTGCCACTTACCGGGGTTTTGTGGGTCGAGGCTGAGCGAGTTGAAGTTGGCATCGCGCGTGACAAAGTGCTTGACCCACTGATCCCAAAAAGTCGCTCCGTATGGCGGGCTGGTGGCAATGGTGGTGGTGGTTGCGGGTTTGACTTGCGGCATCGGGTTGGCGGGTTGCTCAGTGCCCAGCGATAGCGTTAACACCGTCGGTTGCAGCGGGCTGGCGCTCGGGTTGCCAAAGTCAGTGCCCCAGGTGTTGAAGCCGGGGTAAGTGGTTTCACCGCTTGCGAGGCGATAGTTCAACTCCAGCGGCGTATTGGTAACGTTGAAACCTGCAATCTGCGCATCAGACAGGCAATTTTCGCCAGTGTCAGCACCACCTGCGCAGCGCAGTGCCTGGCCGTTCAGTATGGCAGTCATGGGGTTGAATGCGGCGTTGCAGGCGTTGACGTGGCCGATGAGTCCATCGCGCGCACCGTCCATTTCGTCGCAGCTTGCCAACGCTGCGTCGAACAGCGCCTTGCGCTTGGCGCGATTGGGGTATGCGCCGGGCTTGGCCAGCTCACGCGTGATGCGGCCAAACTGCAAGTCAAGCGCGGCCGCGTTCCATGCGGGGTAGAGCACAATTGCGCCATCGAAATCCGTGGGCCAGTTTTGCACGGCAAACAGCGCTTCACGCCCGCCCGTGGAGCCGCCAGCAAAATAAGTTTTTGCAACTCCTGCGGCGTAACGCGCCTGAATAATGTTGATGGCGACATCTCGGGTTTTTTTGACGGCACCAGACGAAAAATTACCCAGCGCTTCGTCATTCACGCCAAAGGTGCCGTCACGGCTGCCATTGGCATTGGCCTGGTGGCCTGAATCGCTCCCAAACGTGGCGTAACCGCGTGCCAAGGGGCCTGGTTTGTCGGTAGGCCCGGCCGGGACATTGGCTAAACCAGTGGCCAGCACACCGTTGTAGCCACCACCGCCAAACATCATGGCTTTGGTATTCCAGTTGGTGGGCAGGTTGACTTGAAACTTGATTTTTGGCGCGGTGGAATCGACCGGATTGATGTCG
>JANPDQ010000394.1:0-5696 GCA_031431575.1 Polaromonas sp. | reverse complement strand
CGGTCACCCTGGCGCAACCGATGCCGAAGTAACGCTGGCTGCGCAGCAGGCGCATGCCCACGAATTCATCACCGAGCTGCGCGACTGGACAGGCCGCACGGGGTATGAAGCGCATGCAGGCGAGCGCGGCGTGAAGCTGTCTGGCGGGCAGCGCCAGCGCGTGGCCCTGGCGCGCGTGGTGCTGAAGAACGCACCGATTTTGATATTGGACGAAGCCACATCCGCACTGGACAGCGAGATCGAAGCCGCCATCCAGGAGCAACTGGTCACCCTGATGCAAGGCAAAACCGTGATCGCCATCGCCCACCGGCTCAGCACCATCGCCCGCATGGACCGCCTGGTGGTGATGGACGCCGGGCGCATAGTCGAGCAAGGCACGCACCACGACCTGCTGGCGTTGGGCGGCCAGTACGCAAAGCTGTGGCAGCGCCAGTCGGGTGGATTTTTAGCGGAGGATTTGGACGAAAAATCGGTTGAAGCGGAAAGTGAAACTGCATGAGCGCTAAATCGCAAATGACGAATCCCGCCGTTCGGCCTGAGCTTGTCGCACCGCCTAGCTACACGCTAATCTGAATCGACCGCAGTCACAGCCGACAATAGTTACCCTGCATGGTGTTGTCACACACAGGCAAAACCGGGCAAAGCATTTGCACAACCTCCATCAGGCTCAACCATTGGGCGAAGGGATCGACACCAGATGTCGTGCCCGACTGCGGCCGAAAAGGCACACCTGCTTCGCGAGCCAGCACTGCATCTGCATCGCCACGGCTCGCGGTCTTTTCAACCGATGTGTCGGTGCTAACCGGGTAGTTTATCGAGGAGTCCATTGAGGAGCTCTGGTTTTTTGAACAAGGCAAAGTAGTCACGCAACTCATCTAGGTTAATTGACGCGCGGTGAATTTTCAACAATGCACGAATGTCGTCCAGGTCCCGCGTTCGCGCTGCGTCGGGCGCGTTGCCTTGCAGTTTGAAACCTGCAAGTCCTTCGACGCTGATGATACGGAAGTTGCGCCTGGCTTGACGGGCTAACGCGCAGCGGTTGTAAAAAGCTTCGCCACGGTTTGACGCAGCCAGATGCTGCCGGGGTCTAGATTAAAGCGTTCATGCCAGTGCTGCTTAACCTTGTAGTGCGGCAGCAAGGTAGGCGGCTCTAACACTTGAACGCGCTCTTGCTTGGCCAATGCTACGCCGAGCAACCTCGGTACAAGTACCAAAAAATCGGTTTGCGCCACGATGCGTGCAACGCCTAAAAAGCTGGGTACGCGCAGCACCACACGGCGCTCAATTTTTTGTTTGGCCAGCATTTTGTCAACAACGGCATGGCCTGTGCCTGCAGTGGTCACCAAGATGTGGCCTTCTTTTGAAAACAGACGCGGCGTGACTTTTCCTTGAATGCGGGGGTGATTTTTTGCTGCCAGGCAAACAAAGTCTTGCTCGAACAATGCTTGCTGGTAAAACCCCGCCTCCAAATTCGGCAAAAACCCCACCGCCAAATCGACATCACCTGACACCAGAGCCTGACGACTGTTGTCAGAAATTCGCTCTGCCTCAATCACCAACCCAGGCGCAGTTTTCTGCAAATGATTGACCAGTTTCGGCAGAATAATGATCTCACTGATGTCGGTCATGCAAATGCGAAATTCGCGCACTGCACTGGCTGGGTTGAACATTGCTGGCTTGCCGCGCGCTGCGCCAATGCGGGCCAGCGCCTCCAGCAAGTCGGGGTAAATACTTTGCGCTCTGGGCGTGGGCGTCATGCCGCCTGCCGTTCGTACAAACAAGCGGTCGTCAAAATGCTGGCGCAGCTTGTTCAGTGCGATGCTGGCACTGGCTTGCTCCATGCCCAGCAGCCCAGCGGCGCGGCTCACGCTTTGCGTTTTGTAGATTTGAACGAAAACGTCAAGCCAATCCAGATTCAGTTTTGCCATGGGGGCAGTATATAAAAACAATATAGTGCATATTGCTCTATGAGTGTTGATGCGATAAAGCTCCGGTGCGATAGTTAGCCGATAACTCAGGGTTGATATGCAATTTCACTTAAACGGCTTTAGAACAGGCGACCCCAGCCTGATGGATGCGTCGGCTTCAGCGTTCACACAAAGCACGGCGCTGCCCGCAGAGGCCGATGTAGTGATTGTTGGCTGCGGCCCCGCTGGCCTGACGTTGGCTGCGCAATTGGCGGCCTTTCCACACATTCGCACTGTCATCGTGGAGCAAAAGCCCGGCCCTTTGCAATTGGGGCAAGCCGATGGCGTGGCCTGTCGTACGATGGAAATGTTTGAGGCTTTTGGTTTTGCACACAAGGTTCTTGAAGAGGCCTATTGGGTCAATGAAACCACCTTCTGGAAACCCAGTGAGGCGGAGCCCAGCCGTATCGTGCGCAATGGCCGCGTTCCAGATGTTGAAGAGGGCCTGTCGCACATGCCGCATGTAATTTTGAACCAGGCACGTGTGCATGACTTTTATTTAGAGAAGATGGAAAAGTCAGCTGTCCGCCTGGTACCGCACTACAGCCGCCGCCTGGCCATGCTGGAGCGTGACGCGGATGAGCGCAATCCTTTTCCTGTGAAGGTGCAATTTGAAAGGCAAGACGACGGCCACAAAGGCGAGTTAGAAACCATGCGCGCCCGCTACGTGGTCGGCTGCGACGGCGCCCGCAGTGGCGTGCGTCAGGCGATTGGCTTGTCGCTCAAAGGTGAGTCAGCCAACCATGCGTGGGGCGTGATGGACGTGCTAGTCAACACCGACTTCCCGGACATCCGATTCAAGTCGCTGGTTCAGTCCGCTACCGAAGGCAGCCTGTTGATCATTCCGCGCGAAGGCGGCTACATGGTGCGCATTTATGTTGAGATGGACAAGCTTGCCGACAATGAGCGTGTAGCCGGGCGCAACATCACGCTTGAGCAGTTGATTGCCGCAGCCCAGCGCATCCTTGATCCCTATACGTTCGATGTGAAAGAAGTGCCGTGGTGGTCGGTGTATGAAATTGGTCAGCGTTTGACTGATCGATTCGACGACCTGAAACCAGAAGAAGTCGCAACGCGCCTGCCGCACATCTTTATTGCAGGTGACGCCTGCCACACGCACAGCCCCAAGGCAGGGCAGGGCATGAACGTGTCGATGCAAGACGCCTTTAATATTGGCTGGAAACTGGCGGCTGTTTTGCTGGGGTGCAGCCCGGCCAGCTTGCTGCACACTTATTCCGCCGAGCGGCAAGCCGTGGCTAAAGAGCTGATTGACTTCGACCGCGAATGGGCCGCCATGCTCAGTGACCGTAGCGCCAACGACCTGGCAGCGGTTCAGAAGTATTTCGTGCAGCATAGCCGTTACACCGCGGGCACGGCAACGCATTACAAACCTGCGCTGCTCACAGGCGCAGACATACACCAGCATTTGGCATTCGGTTTGCAAATCGGCACGCGGTTTCATTCCGCGCCCGTCACCCGCCTGGGCGATGGAAAGCGCATGCAGCTGGGCAAATTGCTGGAGGCAGATGGCCGCTGGCGTTTGATAGCCTTTGCAGGCGAAGCTGACATGGGCCAATCGCAGTCAGCGGTTGGCAAGTTGTGCAGCTACCTTATGGAGTCGCCCGCATCGCTACTGAAGCTTTTCACACCAGCAGGCGCGGATGTAGATGCTGTGTTCGATCTTCGAGCGGTGTTCCAGCAGAGCCACCACACGCTTGCAGTCACAGACATGCCAGAGCTGCTCTTTCCGCGCAAGGGCCGCTATGGACTACGAGATTATGAAAAAGCGTTTTGCGCCATTGATGAAGCCAAGCAAAATATTTTTGATCTGCGCGGCATCAACAAAAAGAGCGGCTGTTTGCTGGTGGTCAGGCCTGACCAATACATCTCAATGGTCTTGCCCCTTGGCGATACCAATGCACTTACGCAGTTCTTTGCTGGCTTCATGTTGAACACACGTAGCGGATAAAAGCAAACAATCTGCGACCCATAACCCTCAGGCTCCTGGTGAGACAACGCTAATAAAGTTTTAGTCGCGCTTTTTTGGGCTTCGTGGCTGCCTTATCATTCCCGTGCAATGCGCCATATCTTGATCATCAATCCGAATACGTCGGCCAGTGTTACGGTGCTGCTGCAAAACCACGGGCAAAATGCGGCGGGTCCAAACGTGCAGGTGCACGCAGTGACCGCCAGGTTTGGCGCACCATACATATCGTGTGAGGCCAGTTACGCAGTGGCGGGTCACGCCACGCTAGACGCCTGGCTGGCCGCACTGACCGAACACACCCCGCCGCCGGACGCGGTTTTGATAGGCTGTTTCGGTGACCCCGGTCTGTTTGCACTTCGCGAAGCCAGTGCAGTGCCAGTTACTGGTCTGGCCGAAGCCGCGTTTGCCGAAGCTGCTCAATATGGGCGCTTTGCGATTGTCACTGGCGGGCAACGCTGGAAGCCCATGCTGATGCGCATTGCAGACAACCTGGGGTATGCCTCAGCGCTGGGCGGTATTGTTGCCGTTGATGCGACGGGAGCGCAGTTGGCGCAAGACCCGATTGGCGCTAAGGCTCTGCTGGCAGATGCCTGCCAGCGCGCGGTGAAGGATTTCGATGTCCAAGCCGTCATTTTGGGCGGTGCCGGCCTTGCCGGCCTCGCTGCACAAATGCAAGCGCAGGTTGGCGTGCCTGTTATAGACAGTGTTCTGGCTGGAGTTCGCCAAACCGTGCTGTTAGCCTCGCAAAAACCTCTTCAACATGGTGGCCGTATCGATGAGATTGGCGCGTGGCTAGGAGCCTGGGCGGTAGAAGGCGTCGAAGCGAAAATTGGCCCCAGTGATGGACTAGTTTTTGACGAATTCGCAGACGAATATCTGGATATTTGGCAAGAAATCGGCGAAAAATAGACCGCTGCGGCCAATTTGCAGCCGACGATCCTTCTGCCGCCCAGGCTCCTAGGTAAGCGGTAAGCTTGTATTGAGCTGGCTGTGGCTCATGCAGCTACCTCTACCGCATGTCGGTAGATCTCGCCTGGTGTGGTCATCCAGATCTGACCTCGATCCCTTGCAGCAGCAACGTGCTGTAGGGCCCGCCTCAAGTGCCGCAAGCGATATGGCTGGCCAACGATGTAGGGGTGCAGCGCGATTCCCATCACCAGTGGCGGCGAATTGGGGGCTTGCGTCTGGTCCAGCATTTCATCTAGCTGGTCGATGATCATTTGCGCGAAGTCTTTGCCGTCCATTTGCCGCGCGATGATCATCGGGATGTCGTTCAGCTCTTGCGGGTAGGGCACAGCCCACAGACTCTGGCCGCTGCGGGTGCGCATGGGCAGCGGTTGGTCGTCATGGCACCAGTTCAGCGTGTAGCCATAGCCCGTTTCGGCCAGCAGGTCAGGTGTGTGCGGGCTTTCAGAAATCCAGGGCGAAAGCCACCCGGCCGCTGATTGGCCGCTTTCCATTTGCATGCGCGCACGGCACTGCAGCAACAAGTTGCGTTCGTCCTCTTCACTCAGCGCGGCCTGGCGCTCTGCGTTGGTGTGGCCATGGCCAACCAGCTCGTCGCCGCGCGCTACGCAAGCCGCCACAAGTTCTGGGCAGTGGTCATAAAGCGCGGTGTTAATCAATGCCGCTGCTGGCATGCCCAGGCTGTCAAACAAGTCAAGGCAGCGCCACGCTCCCACTCGGTTTCCGTATTCACGCCAGCTGTAGTTCAGCACATCGGGTTGTGGGCTGGCCGGGCC
>JANPDQ010000393.1:0-2265 GCA_031431575.1 Polaromonas sp. | reverse complement strand
TGCTCCACCGTTCGGGCTGTGGTGGACAGCTCTTTTGCCCAGTTGGCCAGTGCCATCAGCGAAAACTTTACCGGCAATGCTGGCAGATCGGCGGCATTAAAAAAGCGTGGTGCCGCGCCGGACCGGACAGCCCAAACATCGTGGCAAATTTTTTGCAACGCATCCACTGCCTGGGCTGGGGCCCATTCGCTCAGCGCCTGCGCATCTCCTCTGGCCATTGCCTTGGGTAAGGCTTGCCAGCTCTGTGCGATGGCGCTGGCTTGGCCACTTTGGGCCCAAGCCAGCGCGTCTATAGGCCGGCCTCCCGCCGCTGTGAGCAGCGTCTTCAAGTCGGTGGGGGTAGGCGCCTTCATTGGCTTTTTGTTGTCAGCGCCCTCACTCGCCGCCGCGCTCGCACGTGTGGCGCCTTCAAGCCAAGCCAACGCTTCATCAAACGCAGGCCACACCATGGTGTGCCCAATGCAGCGGCTGCGGATGGTGGGCAACAGTTGGTGGGCCGCTTCTGTGGCCAAAATGAATTTGACTGCGCCGGGCGGCTCTTCAAGTGTTTTAAGCAGCGTGTTGGCCGTAATACCGTTCATGCGCTCAGCGGGGTACACAAGCACCACTTTGGTAGTGCCACGGGACCGGGTGAACTGGGTAAAGGAGACGACTTCACGTGCTGCATCTACTTTGATTTCTTTGCTGGGTTTTCGCTTTTTGCTGTCGAGGTCGTCTTGTGTTTTTTCGTCGAGTGGCCAGCCCAATTCCAACGCCAACACTTCGGGCATCAGCACGCTCAGGTCAGCATGCGTGTGCACATCCACCGCGTGACAGCTGGCACAAACCCCGCAAGCGCCTTCTGGGGTCGGGGCGTCGCACAACCATGCACGGGTTAACTCTAAACCCAATTCAAACTGCCCCAAGCCGGAAGGCCCACTCAGCAGCCAGGCGTGGCCGCGCTGGTTGAGCAGGCTTTTGAGTTGGGTCTGCAGCCACGGTGCCATCGGTGGCGTTGCAAGCGGCTCGCTCATAACCAGCCCTTTGCAGCTACTGTTAAGTGCACACTTTTCCAAACCGCTTCGCGGCTTTGAGATGCATCAATTCTTGCGAATCTTGCCGGCTCGGCCTGCGCGCGGTCGGCGTAGCCTTGGGCAACGCGGGCAAAAAACACCACCGGCTGCGTTTCAAACTTATCCGGCACGCGCGCGCCAGCCAGGCGCTGCGCGGCTTCGGCTGGATCCAGATCAAACCAAACCGTCAGGTCGGGTTGGGTCAAGTTGTGCGTTTGCGGGTTTGCCTGAACCCACTTTTCAAGTGTGGCAAGTACTGCCAAATCAAAGCCACGTCCGCTGCCCTGGTAGGCAAAGGTCGCGTCGGTAAAGCGGTCACACAGCACCACATTGCCGCGTGCCAAAGCAGGCAAGATGACGGTGGTGAGGTGGTCGCGGCGGGCGGCAAAAATCAAAAGCGACTCGGTCAGCGCGTCCATTGCATCGTTGAGCACCATGGCGCGCAGCTTTTCAGCCAGCGCCGTGCCCCCCGGCTCTCGGGTGAGCGTCACAGCGCGCCCCGCAGCCTGAAACGCATCGGCCAGCGCGGCAATATGCGTAGACTTGCCCGCGCCGTCTATGCCTTCAAAGCTGATGAAAATTCCGGTCATTTTTTTAGGATGTATTTGTTCACCGCGCGATTGTGCTCGTCAAGACTGGCGCTGAATTCACTGGTGCCGTCACCCCGGGCCACAAAATACAGAGCTTTGGTGGCCTGTGGCTGCACGGCTGCCAGCAGCGCGGCTTTGCCGGGCATGGCAATTGGCGTGGGCGGCAAACCCGCGCGGGTGTAGGTGTTGTAGGGCGTGTCTGCCAGCAAGTCGCGTTTGCGCAGATTACCGTCAAATTTCGCTCCCAGGCCGTAAATCACGGTTGGGTCGGTTTGCAGCCGCATGCCGATACGCAAGCGGTTGGTGAACACACCGGCAATTTGGGCGCGGTCGGCGGGTTTGCCGGTTTCTTTTTCAACAATACTGGCCAGCGTGAGTGCCTCTGCAGGGGACTTGAGCGGGGTGTCGGCACTGCGCAAAGCCCACGCCGCTTCGACTCGCTTGTCCATGGCTTTGGCCGCGCGCTTAAGCACAGCCAGGTCGCTGGAGCCTTTGGCGTAACTGTAGGTGTCGGGGAAAAAGCGCCCTTCGGGGTGCAAACCGGGCCTGCCGAGCTGATTCATGATCATTTCGGGCTCTAGCGCAATAGAATCAGGCGCAAGCAGCTCTGCTTTTTGTAGCGC
>JANPDQ010000392.1:0-9387 GCA_031431575.1 Polaromonas sp. | reverse complement strand
AAGGCCTGCGCTCAGGATGTCGGTGATCGTCACGTTCTGGGCCGTGCTCGGGCCTAAGTTGACCAGGGTCACGGTGTAGCTGACGGTGGCGCCTTGCACCGCTGGGCCGGAGATCACTTTGGTCAGTGTCAGGTCGGCGCTACTCGACACGCTCAAAGATGCCGATGCGGTTGTACTGTTCGAACCCACAGAAGTAACTAGCGACCCCGAAGGAATGGTATTCGTCAAAGTCCCAGATACGGAACTAGTCACTACAACACTTAATGAGCACGAAGCATTTGGCGGGATCAACGTGCCCTGCGCCAAGGTTACAGTACCCAACCCGATTGTCGCGCTGGCAGTGCCTGGGCTACAGGTGGTAGAAGCAACCGAGCCAAAGTTGACGAGACCAGGCGGATATGTGTCCGTCAAAGTAGTCGATAAAGTGGCAGACACCAACGCGTGCGTGTTGGTGACGGTGATCGTCAACAAGGTTGTTCCGCCGCCGGAAATACTTGAAGGAGAAAAACTCTTGGAAACCACCGGTCTGGAAGGTGTGACCAGGTCACCGTCAGCAGCAGAGCACACTCCGCCTGTACATGATGTGGCCGTATTGGCGTTTGTAACGCTAGCTGGTGGGGAGATCACTGCCGTGTTGGTTATTTGTGTCTGTGCAATTGCCGACAAACTCCCAAATACAAGCAAAAACACAACCGCTGCATGCGACAGTAAACGTCGGACGCAAGAAACAGATTGCAACAGAACAGCGAAAAAGCCAACGGCTTTATAGGACCACAACTATTTAACCCAGTTAAACCAGTCTCAACCAGCGCTTGCAAGATCGCAAGCAACGAATATTCTATGAGAACTGAGCATGGTCGTAACAAATTATTTCGACCGCAGGCTTTTAAAAGTGTCGGAATGCGGAAAAATTCACGTATTGGGCTTAATAGCCAGGCCGTTTGTGCAGGCTAGAGAAACGAGGTCAAAGCGCGGCGCGGGGTACGGTTTTTTCTCGGATGAATTTCAAAAACGCTAGCAACGACGGCTCATTTACAAAACGTTTGGGACTCAAATCGCAAAACAATTGCCTAGAATAATCTGGCCGCTATAACAATTAGACGTAGGCAGAGCAATCAGTCAACTTCACATTAGTTTTTAAAGCTTCATGCTGTTTACAACAATTACTGAGATCGACCTATTTTCAGGCACTCGTCAAGCAAGCATCTTCGAACTAAATAGCTCATTGTGGTTTTTGGGGGGGTACGCACATAGCCCTTTTGAGTGCACAGACCGTAGCACTAAAGGAAGTAGAAAAAAAACCAATATTTCGCCCGCCGCAAGCAAAACAAATATTAGAGTGATCCGAATCAGGAGCAAGCCCGGTGGATCAAAATTTGGTGGCCTGGGGCGGAATCGAACCACCGACACAAGGATTTTCAATCCTCTGCTCTACCGACTGAGCTACCGGGCCAAGCCTCGCAGTATATACCAAACAAGCTGCTTTACGCCCCGCGTTTTCCTCGAGTCAGGTCAACCCCCAGCTGCTTGAGTTTTCGATACAAATGTGTCCGCTCCAATCCGGTCTTTTCCGCTACACGCGTCATCGACCCTCCCTCTTTGGCGAGGTGAAACTCAAAATAGGCTTTTTCAAACTCATCGCGTGCGTCACGCAAAGGTTTTTCGAGCATAAAACTCTGCTGGGCTTGCGGCCCCATTTCAACGGCAACTGGAAGGCTGCTGCCGGTCATGGCCGCCTCTACGGTCAGATCTGCTGGCGCCGCCAGTGGACTGACGCTGACCGGCTTTTTGCCTACCGACTTTGTTAGTCCCAACTCGACTGCCTTGAGCAACTTTTGCAGCGTGATCGGCTTTTCAAGAAAGGCAATCGCTCCAATCTTGGTGGCTTCTACCGCCGTATCAATCGTTGCATGACCACTCATCATGATGACGGGCATGCTGAGCAGACCAGATGCGGACCACTCTTTGAGCAGAGTCACACCATCCGTGTCAGGCATCCAGATGTCTAGCAGCACAAGGTCAGGTTTACTGCGATTTCGCGCTGCTCTTGCTTCCGCCGCATTTTCAGCAAGCTCCACCTGGTGGCCTTCATCATTGAGAATTTCTGAGAGAAGGTCGCGTATGCCCAGCTCATCGTCGACCACCAGAATATTTGCCATGATTTAAATCTTGCCCCGCCAGTTAGTACGAATTTCGTTTACGTCGCTACAGCGAATGATAACGACACTTGGGCACCCTGCACTTGACCCTGCACTACGCGATTGGAAATATCAACGCGAGCGCCATGTTCATCAGCAATTTTTTTGACTACCGCCAAGCCCAACCCCGTTCCCTTTACCTTGGTAGTGACATATGGCTCAAAAGCACGCTTGAGAATGCGTTCAGCAAAACCACTGCCATGGTCGCGCACAATCAGGCGGACTCGTTTTGAGGTTTCTGAAAATTCAGTGGAAATGCTCACTCGCCCGGATGCCTTTACTTCGTGTGCTTCCTGTGCGTCCTGAGCGTTTTGCAGCAAGTTGTGAATCACCTGCCGCAACTGCTGCGCGTCTGCGTTGATCGGCGGCGCTTTGGCATCAAGCTCAACATCAATTGACGAACCCCCGGTTGCATCCCCAGAGTAAAGCTGCATCACATCAGTGACCAGCGCATTCAAATCTACCGGTACCAACTGCGCAGCGGGCAAGCGCGCGTAGTCTCTGAACTCATTGACCAGTCGCTTCATTGCATCAACTTGGTCAACGATGGTTTTAACGGATTTGGTCAACAGCTTTTGGTCAGGCTCCGCAAGCTTGCCTGTCAGCTTCATTTCCAGGCGTTCAGCTGATAACTGAATTGGCGTAAGTGGATTTTTGATTTCATGCGCAAGCCTTCGTGCGACTTCACCCCACGCTTGTGCGCGCTGGGCCGACACCATTTCAGACACATCGTCAAACACCAGCAAGAATTCTTGCGTGCCCGGCATTTTTGCGCCGCGTGCTATCAGGGTGGTCGCGTTGTCAACAGCTCCGGGCTCGGCTGCGTTCAGCTCGAACGACTGCTGCCACTGCTCACCATGCGCGCTGTGGTCGTCCGTTAAAAAGTCGTCAAACTGCACCTTCACCTCATTTGCAAATGCCTGCAGTCCGGGTACTTCCGCAAGCAATTTCCCTTGGTAAGCTGCAAGCGGTACTCGCAAAATGCGCGTGGCCCCGGGGTTGCTTGATTGGATACGACCCGCCTCATCCAGCACCACCACTCCAGCTGTCAAATTATCAAGAATGGTTTGCAAATTTGCGCGGGCCGCGTCAACTTGGCTCATGCTCAATTGCACCGCGTTGCGTGCGTCTCCCAGCTGCTGCGTCATGTCAGCAAAAGAGCGGGTCAAGCCGCCCAGCTCATCTTTACCCAACAGCGCCGCTTTGGGCGTCAAGTCACCAAGGGCAACCTGTCGCACGCCGTCTGCCAAAAGCAGCAACGGTTTAGCCAGCTGGTTTCCTAAAATAACCGCCAACAAAACAGCGCCAAAGACCGCAAGAAATAAACTCAAGGTCAATGTACCGATGTACATTTTGCGCAGCCCGCCACGGGCCAATGCCCGTTCCTGGTATTCACGGTAGGCTTCCTGTACCGCGATTGCATTTGCAGCCAGCGCAGCGGGAATTGCCTGCGTTACCTGCAAAAATCGCACTTCATTTGCCAAGCCAACACCAGCTGAGCTGACCAGTGCGATTGCTTTGATGCGCGCCGTGGGCGAGCTTGGTGGAACAAGCAAAACGGCACCTGGTTGGGAGCCCGTTGTCGCCTCGCCAGTCGCTGGCAACAGCTCGTCAAGCCCTTCAATTTGCGTGACGACTCGTTGAGACCGTGCAGATCGAAACTGCTGTGCTGCCGGCCGCTCTGGGCTGATTGAAAAGCGCGAGTCACCTGCGCTTGCGATGACCTGGCCTGATGCGCTCCACAGCACTACATCAATGGCAGAAAGCTGGTCTCTCAACCGCTCGAGCGCCAGGCCTGCCATTGCCTCGGGGGTGTCAGAGATCTGATTGGCTGCCTGCCGCGTTTTGTTTCCAAGGTCAAGCGACAGGCCGTCTAGCGTAGCGCGGCCCAAATTCAACCCGGCATCCAGCGCGCCTTCAACCTTCACGTCAAACCAGCTTTCAATTGAGCGTGAAACGAACTGGTAAGACACCACATAAATCATCAACCCCGGCAGCAACCCCACCAGTGCAAATATGGCCGCCAGCTTCACCAGCAAGCGGCTGCCAAAACGGCCCCGCCGCAATCGCAGGAAAAGTCGCACAACGATCCAGCCAATGACCAACGCAAGCAGCGCCGCCACCACTATGTTGAGCACCAACAGTCGCGCGTAATTCCTCTCGTACAGCTCTCGGTTGCCGGTAGCTTGCGTCAGTAAAAATAGCAGCACCAGCGCAAGTGCAGCAACTGCGCCAGCGCCCACGCCTACCGTCCAGCGAAAAGCTGCGCTGCTTTTAACGCTGGTCAGGCGATGTGACGCCGTCGTCACTGCGGGCCTGCCTGGTACTGTGGTGGCGTCATGGCGCAACGGCCCTTGGTTTTTCAGGTGCGGCGGGCGGTGGGCGATAAGGCCCAATTTGCATGCGCTCGTCTAGCGAGATGGAAACAGTCCAGTCTTTTTGCCCGACCACACCAATTTGAAATGGTCTGGGCAACTGTGCCAAATCAAGATTGAATCTGAATTCAAACTTGTAAACCGTATCTGGATCAATGTCGGTGCCCTCGGCGATTTTCCACCGTGAAAAGCGTTGCAACGCGTTCAGAGCGTCGGCCAGCGTGTCGTAGTTTTGGCTGAGCGTTGCGCGCAAGCCAATTGCAGCGTTGCCGCTGCTGGCTGGCCCGTTATACACGTTGATGCGCCAGCGCCTGGTGAGTGGCTGAAACGCCAGCCGCAATGTGCGGGTTGCGCTACTTGCCCGCCGGTCTGCCCAATACCAGCGGGTTTGATAAAAGTCGGCTTCTGCGACGAAAAATACCGCAATACCCTTCATCAACGCGTCTTCTACGACTGGCGGCAGCTCAAATTGCGCCAGCGCTGAAAGATAGACGCCGTCTTCTGCACGTTCGACTTTGAGCTGCGCAAGCTCAGCGGCCGCAGTGCTGTGCCCGGCAAAACCCGCTAGCACAACGACCAGCGTGAACAGAACGCGTTGTGCCCAACGCTCAAACCGGGCGTTTTTGGAAAAGTGCGTAGTAAAACCCGTCATGCTCACGCAGTAAATTGTCCGGGAAGAGCTCCCCCAGCGGGCTACTTTGGGGCAGCATATGCCCTGGTGATGGCATTAAAACCGCATCATTGTGGTTTGCAACAAACGTTTGAGCCTGCAAATCGCCTTCCGCCCGAAAAATCGAGCAGGTGCAGTACACCAAGCGGCCGCCCGGCTTGAGCAGCGCCCACAGCGTATTGAGTAGTTTTGCCTGCTCAATCGCCAGTTGTGCAATGTCCGTGGGGCGGCGCAGCCAGCGCACATCGGGGTGGCGGCGCACGATGCCTGATGCGGTACAGGGCGCGTCGAGCAATATGGCGTCAAACAGCGCACCGCCCCACCAATCAGCGGGACGCGAGGCGTCGCCCACCACGACGTTGGCCGCCAAGCCCAGCCGGGCCAAATTTTGCGTGACGGTTTTGCAGCGCTGGGCGTTGATGTCGATGGCGGTCACTGCGCCGCGGCCGTCCAGCAGCTCCAGCAAATGCCCTGTTTTGCCGCCGGGTGCGGCGCAGGCGTCTAGCACTCTTAAATCGTTGCTGCCTGTATCCAGCAGGTCTTTGAGCAACAGCGGTGCAGCGATTTGCGCCGCCGCGTCTTGAACAGAAAAATGCCCTTCGGCATAGCCTGGCAGCGACGGAACGGCGTGTGCAGTTGCCAGGATCACACCATCATCACCCACCCTATTTGCTACTATATTGATAGCTGCTAGCGCCTGTATATATTGCGCTACAGTCGTTTTTAACCTGTTTATTCGCAGTACCAGCGGCGCTTTGGCATTGCTGGCACGCAAAATCGACTGCCACTGCTCGGGGTGGTCTTTGCGCAGGCGGTCTATCCACCACTGTGGGTGGTTCCAGATCGCTTGCGGGTTTTGGTCGGTTTTGGCGACCAGCGCGTCACGCTCGCGCAAAAACCGGCGCAGGCAGCCGTTGATAAAGCTGGCTTGGTGGGTGGTGGCTTCACTGCGCTTGGCCGCTTCTACCGCTTGGTCAACCAACACGAAAGTGGAATACGGTGCATCTTTATCAGTCCATATTAACGCCAGGGCCACACACAGCAACGCATCCGCTTCAGGCGGTGGCGGGCGCTTGGCCAGTTGCTGGCGCAGCGCCTCGGCCCGACCCAGCCAGCGCAGCGCGTGAAAACCCAGCGCCTGCACGCCGGGGCGCAGGGCGCTGTCAACATCGAGCAGCGCAGCGGTCAGCGACTGGCCGTCTCGCACCGCCAAAAGCAAGGCAGCCGCGCCCTGCAATTGCCGCCACAGCGGGATTTGGGCGGAAGGGTTTGCCGGACTGGAAATGGGCTTGTTTTGCATGGAGGCAGCTAAAAAGGCATAAAAAAAGGGCCAAAAACAGCTTTTTGACCCTTTTTAGCAGTGAAATAAGGCTCTAGCCCAATAAATACAGGCGCAAGCAGCTACTAATATTATAGCGCAGAGGCATGTCTACGTCAGCGTGTCTGCCCAAATGTTACTCGCCCAGTTCAATGCGTACACGCCCTCCAACTCGCTCGGTGCAGCGCTCAGCCCGCCCGAGCCTGCCACAGTTTTAAATGTCTTCTCAGCGGCCACGTACTCGTGCACGCTGGCCACGTGCACAACGTTTTTCTCGTCAATAAAGCTGTAGCAGGTGTTGGTCAACATCGGGGCGGGGTTCACGTCCCAGCCGGCCAACTGCGCCACGATGGCGCTGGCCGCCACTTTGCCGTGGCTGTTGGCCATGTGGCCGCTTTTGGGCATGCCGGGCGCGATTTGGATAGAGTCGCCCAGCACGTGCACGTCTTTGGCAGCGGTTGATTCAAACGTCAGGTAATTGACGCCGCACCAGCGGTTGTTGGCCTGGTTGTTCAGCCCGGCTTTGACGGCAATGGCGCCCGCACGCATTTGCGGCAACACGTTGAGGACTGAGGCTTTCACGTCGTCTTGAATATCGAACTTCACGGTGTTGGTTTTTGCATCGACGGCCACTGCTTTGTGCTGTGGGCGGTATTCGACCATGCCTTTGTACTGCTCGGCCCATACTTTTTTGAACAAACCGGCTTTGGAAGTAACGTCCGGATTGGCATCCAGAATCAGCACTTTTGACTTGGGCTTGAAAGCCTTGAAATAACCCGCGGCAACGGATGCGCGCTCGTACGGGCCGGGTGGGCAGCGGTACGGCGCTTCAGGAATGGTGATGGCAAACACACCGCCATCAGGCATGGCTTCGAGCTGCTTGCGCAGGGCAACGGTCTCAGCACCTGCCTTCCAGGCCTGCAAAATCTGGCCGCTGGTGTTGGCCACCTGCAAGCCTTCAATGCTGCCAAACATCAAGTCAACGCCGGGCGAGACCACCAGCTTGTCATACGCAATGACGCTGCCGCCGCGAAGGGTGACGGTTTTTTTGGCGGTGTCGATGTTGTCAGCAAAATCCTTGACGACCGTGATGCCGTGGTTTTTAGACAAGCCCGCATAAGACGTGGTGAGGTAGCCAATCTGCTTGACGCCACTCACCACCAAATTGGACATGGGGCAAGAGATGAACGCATCTTGCGGCTCGATCAGCACCACATCGATTTTGTAGTCTGACAGCAGCCGCACATACTTTGCCGCCGTTGCGCCGCCGTAGCCGCCACCAATCACCACCACTTTGGCTTTGGAAGGTACGCCAGCGGTACTGGCGCAGCCCGAAAGGCCCGCAGCGCCCAGCAGGCCGAGCGCGGCTGAAGATTGAAGAAACGCGCGGCGATTTGATTGCAGAGTTTTGGTCATGGTGTGGTCCTTGTTCTTTTAATATTATTTTTTTTGTGCTGCAAAGTAAGTCGCAAGCTGCTCAATTTGCGCGTCGCTATAGCCCTTGCTGAGCTGGTGCATGATGGTGGCAGGGCGCGTGCCGTTTTTGAATGCGTTCATTTGTGCAATCGTGTAGGACTTGTCCAGCCCGGCAATCGACACCACGCTGGAGCCTTCTACAGCCTTGCCGTTAGTACCGTGGCAATTGGCGCACGTAGCGGCCAAACTTTTAATGTACAGAGCATCTTTGCCCGCGTCCGCTTGTGCATGTGCTGTGCCGGCAAGTGAAAAAAGCGACGCTGCGAATACGGCTGCAGCAGGAGCCAAGGCTTTAATTTTCATGGTGTTTCCGTGGGGTTGGTCTGTAAGACTTGTCGTAATTTAGCGCGGCATGGTTATAACTACATCAGGAGTATCCAGTACTTATGAAGTGCGCACTGGCAAAAGCTGTCCCGCAGCTATCGAATAGTTAGCAATGTGCTTATGCAAAAACCACGCAGCCGCTGGTGTTAAAAAATGGCATCTGCTTTGGGCGCGTGGACTTCACTGATGACCAAAGCCGCCATGGGTCGGCCGTAAATACGCCGAATGCGCTCGGTCATCGGAGGGTGCGTGTGAAACCAGTGCGCCCCAAGCGCTGAGCCCACCAGCAACATGTGCTGCACCGACGGGTGTAACGGCCGAATGCCGACGCCCGCATAAACACCATCATCGCCCTGCTGCCCCAGTGCCTTGCGGAGCACGCCGCCCAAGCCGTCTTTGCTGCGGGTAAATTGAACGGCGCGCGCGTCGGCCAAATACTCGCGCTGCCGGGCAATGGCCGCCTTCAGTACGCGGCCCGCCAGCCAACCCATAGAGCCCACCGACTTGATCGCAAAACCGGGCACTGCCAAAAAAGTACTGCTGCCGTTCTCATTGACCTCGCACATCGATTGGCCCAAATTAAAAATCATCTCAAGCCCCGACACCATGCCCGCCAGCTGCATGTTCAGTTGCATGTCGCCCTCGCGGATATGGCTCAATTCATGGGCCACCAGGCCTTGCAATTCGTCACGCGTTAGCAAGTTCAGCGCGCCCTGCGTTACGGCAACCACGGCGTCGTCTTCGTCCCAGCCGCAGGCAAACGCATTGATGCCGTCCACGCGGTCAAGCACCATGGGCATTGGCGGCTTCATGCTGGCGGCGATGGCCAGTTCACTCACAATATTGCAAAACCGTTGCTCGGCACTTTGCGCGCCTTGACGCGATAGCGGCCCCAGCACACGCGCCTCACGTGCGCCCACGCGGCGAGCCAGCTTTTCTCCGCCGCCGCCCAGGTTAGAGCTTTCAATCCACCAGCCGCCCAGCACAAACAGCAATGTCATGGCCGTATTGATGTGAAAAAAGTAC
>JANPDQ010000391.1:0-3620 GCA_031431575.1 Polaromonas sp. | reverse complement strand
GCCACCGCCAAGTTGGAAGCTAGCCGGGCTGCGTTGAATGTGCAGCAACTGCGCTTGACGCAAACCCAATTGCTGGCACCTGACAACGGCGTTATTTCAGCGCGCACCGCCACCGTGGGCGCGGTGGTGGGCGGCGGGGCTGAGCTGTTCAAAATGATTCGCGGCGGCAGGCTTGAGTGGCGCGCCGAGGCCACCAGCACCGAGGTGGCGCGCATCAAGCCGGGCGACACGGCAGTGGTGGTGGCCGCAAGTGGCGCACGCGTTGAAGGCCGCGTGCGCATGGTTGCGCCCACGGTGGACCCAGCAACGCGCACCGCTTTGGTCTACGTTGATTTACCCGCCAACGCCGACCTGAAAGCCGGCATGTACGCCAAAGGCGACTTTGCGCTGGGTGCCAGCAACGCGCTGACGCTGCAGCAGCAAGCATTGGTATTGCGCGACGGCTTTACCTATGCCATGCGCGTTGAGGCGAACAACAAAGTCAGCCAGGTCAAGTTGCAAACGGGTCGCCGTGTGGGCGACGCGGTTGAGATTTTGCAGGGCGCAAAACTGGGTGAAAACTACGTCGCCAGCGGCGCAGCCTTTTTGGCCGATGGAGACACCGTGAAGGTTGTTGCTGCAGCGGCTGCAACGCCCGCATCAGCTGCCTCTGCGACTGTAGGTACAGACGCCAAAGCCCCACCCAAGCCCTAAATTTATGTAAAAAATGTGTTTTAGTCAATGAATATGGGCGTAAAAAGCTATTTATTTAATAGCAATTTGAAAGCGCCGTATTGACTGCAACCTGTTGCTGGAGTACTGAATATGAACGTTTCCGCGTGGTGCATACGCAATCCGATTGCCGCCATCATGTTTTTTGTCATGCTGTGCTTTGCTGGCGTGCTGGGCTACCAAAACATGAAGGTGCAAAACTTTCCTGATCTGGATGTGCCCAATATCATCATCACCGCCAGCTTGCCCGGTGGTTCGCCCGCGCAGCTTGAAACTGAAGTGGCACGCAAGATCGAAAACGCGATTGCAGGCATTCAGGGGCTGAAAAATATCTACACCAAAGTGCAAGACGGCGTGGTGACCATTACTGCCGAGTTTCGCCTGGAAAAAACCACGCAAGAAGCGCTTGATGAAACCCGCTCGGCAGTGCAGCAGGTGCGCTCGGACCTGCCCGCTGACCTGCGCGACCCGGTGGTCAGCAAGGTTAACATTTCGGGCGGTGCGGTGCTGGCCTACACCATTCGCATTCCGTCGATGGACGACGAAGCCCTGAGCTGGTTTGTAGACGACACGCTGACCCGCAGGCTGCTGGCCGTGCCTGGCGTAGGCTCGGTCAGCCGGGTGGGCGGCGTAACGCGGGAAGTACGCATCACGCTTGACACCGCAAAAATGCAGGCACTGGGTGTGAGCGCGGCGGCGGTGTCGCGGCAATTGCGCGATGTGCAGTTAGAGAGCGCCGGTGGTCGCGCTGATTTGGGGTCCAGCGAGCAGCCAGTGCGCACGCTGGCTACCGTCAAATCGGCGCTTGAGATTGGCGCTATCCAGTTGGGCTTAAGCGGCGGGCGCAGCATTCGGCTGGACCAGGTTGCGAGCGTGCAAGACACGATTGCCGAGCCGCGCTCCAGTGCGCTCCTCAATGGCGTGCCAGTGGTGGGTTTTGAAATTGCGCGCAGCAAAGGCTCAAGCGAAGTCGAAGCTGGCCGCGGCGTGCGCGCCGCGCTTGAAGAAATCAAACTCGCCCGTCCCGGCATGCAACTGACCGTAGCGTTTGATTTCGTGACTCCGGTCGAAGAAGAATACGCAGCATCACTCACGCTCTTGATTGAAGGCGCTCTGCTGGCAGTACTGGTAGTGTTCTTGTTTTTGCGCGATTGGCGCGCTACGTTTATCACCGCAGTGGCGCTGCCGCTGTCGGTCATACCGGCTTTTATTGGTATGAATTACCTGGGCTTTTCCATCAATGTGGTGACGCTGCTGGCACTCAGTTTGGTCGTCGGTATTTTGGTAGACGACGCGATTGTGGAGGTTGAAAACATCGTGCGACACTTGCGCATGGGCAAAACGCCGTACCAGGCGGCAATGGAGGCGGCAGATGAGATTGGCGTCGCCGTCATTGCCATTACCTTCACGCTGATCGCCGTGTTTTTACCCACCGCGTTCATGAGCGGCATCGTCGGTAAATTTTTCAAGCAGTTCGGCTGGACTGCTGCCTTGGCGGTGTTTGCCTCACTCATTGTTGCGCGCATGCTCACGCCGATGATGGCGGCTTATATTTTGAAACCGCTGGCTAAAGAGCACAACCCGCAAGACGGCAAACTGATGACCTGGTACATGAGTGCCAGCCGCTGGTGCCTCAAGCACCGGTGGATCACCGTGGTGGCTGCAGGTGTGTTTTTTGTTGGCTCTCTGCTTTTGATTCCGCTGCTGCCCACCGGCTTTATTCCGCCTGACGACAACTCGCAAACGCAGGTGAATTTAGAGCTGCCGCCCGGCACCAAGTTGGCGCAAACCACGGCCGCAGCCGAATCCGCGCGGCTTTTGATTGCCAAGGTCGAGCATGTCAAGTCGGTCTATACCACCGTGGGCGGCGGCGCGGCTGGTGGCGACCCGTTTGCCCCCGGCGGCGCAGCGGAGTCGCGCAAGGCAACGCTGACCATTTTGCTGGCTGAGCGTGGCTCCCGCCCGCGCAAGCAAGGTATTGAAAACAACATCCGCAAAGCGCTGGAAGAGCTGCCCGGCGTGCGCAGCAAAGTCGGCCTCGGCGGCTCGGGTGAAAAGTATGTGCTGGCCTTGACGGGCGACGACCCTGTGGCATTGGGCGCAACCGCAGCCACACTTGAAAAAGAGCTGCGCACTATTGCCGGCCTGGGTTCTGTTGCCTCCAGCGCGGCCTTGGTCCGCCCTGAACTGACGGTACGCCCCGACTTTGCGCGTATGGCAGATTTGGGCGTGACGAGCGCCGCAATTGGTGAGACGGTGCGCATCGCCACCGTGGGCGACTTTGACGCGTCATTGCCCAAGTTAAACCTTGCGCAGCGGCAAATCTCGATTGTTGTGCGCTTGTCGAATGACGCACGTGAAGACATCGGTGCGCTCGAGCGCCTGATGGTGCCGGGCACCAAAGGCCCCGTCATGCTCAGCCAGGTCGCCAGCATTGAACTGGCGGGCGGCCCGGCGGTCATTGACCGCTTTAACCGCTCCCGCAATGTGCAGTTTGAAATTGAGCTGTCGGGCATGCCGCTGGGCGATGTGACCCAAGCTGTCAACGAGCTGCCAACCTTGAAAAACCTGCCCGCAGGCGTCAAGCAGGTGGTCATTGGCGACGCCGAAGTCATGGGCGAGCTGTTCGCCAGTTTTGGCCTGGCCATGCTGACGGCGGTGCTGTGTATTTACATCGTGCTGGTGCTGCTGTTCAAAGACTTTTTGCACCCGTTCACCATTTTGGCGGCGCTGCCGTTGTCCCTTGGTGGCGCATTTGCGGCGCTGCTGATTGGTGACAAAAGCTTTTCAATGCCGTCGCTTATCGGGCTGATCATGCTGATGGGTATAGCAACTAAAAATTCGATTTTGCTGGTTGAGTACGCAATTGAAGCGCGGCGTGGCAAGCCCGCCACCGAAACGCACGACGT
>JANPDQ010000390.1:0-11011 GCA_031431575.1 Polaromonas sp. | reverse complement strand
GCTTAAACCGGCGTTCAAAAAAGACGGCACCATCACCGCCGCGTCCAGCTCGTCCATCAACGACGGCGCAGCAGCTTTGGTGCTGGCGCGTGAATCCACCGCCAAAGAACTGGGCGCAAAACCCATCGCCCGCATCGTCGGCCATGCCACCTTTGCGCAAGAACCCGAATGGTTCACCACCGCACCGGTAGGCGCGGTCAACAAACTTCTTAAAAAAATCGGCTGGACGGTTAACGACGTTGACCTGTGGGAAGTCAACGAAGCCTTTGCCGTGGTGCCGATGGCCGCGATGACCGAGCTGGGCATCAGCCACGACATCGTCAACGTCAATGGCGGCGCCTGCGCTTTGGGTCATCCGATTGGTGCCAGCGGCGCGCGCATCATCGTGACGTTGATTTATGCGCTGAAAGCGCGCGGCCTGAAAAAGGGCATTGCCACGCTGTGCATTGGTGGTGGTGAGGGCACGGCAATGGCGATTGAACTGGTATGAACGAAGCGACTGCGGCTCGCCGATTCATCAGTTCGGGCTCAAGCTTCGAGGCGCTGGCGGGCTACAGCCGCGCGGTGGTCGATGGTGACTGGATTCACGTATCAGGCACCACTGGTTTTGACTACCGCACCATGACCATTTCAATCGATCTGGTTGCGCAAACGCACCAGTGCTTTTCCAACATTGAGGCTGCCTTGCAGCAGGCAGGCGCGTCACTGGACGATGTAGTGAGAGTTCGGTATTTACTGACCGATGCCAGTTTTTTTGATCCCCTGGCACCAATTTTTGGCAAGTATTTTGCCAAGGCCAAACCTGCGGCAACCGCTATGGTGGTAGGGCTGGTAGATGCGCGAATGCTTGTTGAGATTGAAGTCACAGCGCGCTTGCAGGCGTGATCGTTGTACGAGAACGTTACTAAATTCAGTAGCTGCTTGCGCCCATATTTATTGGCTTGGAGGCCATTTTGATACTCAATTCTGACCAACAACAAGTCCGCGATGCGGTGCGCGACTTTGCTACCCAAGAACTGTTGCCGCACGCCGCAGCCTGGGACAAAGCGCACACCTTTCCGGTTGAAGCGCACAAAGGCTTGGCCGCACTCGGTGCATACGGCATCTGTGTGCCTGATGACCTGGGCGGTGCGGGGCTGGATTACCTCACGCTGGCCGTAGTGATTGAAGAAATCGCCGCAGGCGACGGCGGCACCAGCACGGCCATCAGCGTCACCAACTGCCCAGTCAACGCGATTTTGATGCGCTATGGCAATGCGCAGCAGCAAAAACAGTGGCTCACCCCGCTGGCGCAGGGCCACATGCTGGGTGCGTTTTGCCTGACCGAGCCGCACGCTGGCAGCGATGCGTCGTCACTTAAAACCACAGCGACCAAGCACGCAGATGGCTACGTCATCAATGGCGTCAAGCAGTTCATCACCAGTGGCAAAAACGGCCATGTGGCCATCGTCATTGCGGTAACTGACAAAGCCGCTGGTAAAAAAGGCATGAGCGCTTTCATCGTGCCAACCACCGCCCCCGGCTACAGCGCCGCACGGCTTGAAGACAAGCTGGGCCAACACTCCAGCGACACCGCGCAAGTCAACTTTGACAACTGCCGCATCCCCGCAGAAAACCTGATCGGCAATGAAGGCGAAGGCTACAAAATTGCGCTGAGCGCGCTCGAAGGCGGCCGCATCGGCATCGCAGCGCAAAGCATTGGCATGGCGCGCAGCGCGTTTGACTATGCACTTGCCTACGCCAAAGACCGCACCGCCTTCGGCAGCGCCATCATCAACCACCAGGCGGTGGGTTTCAGGCTGGCCGACTGCGCCACGCAAATTGAAGCCGCCCGCCAACTGACCTGGCACGCCGCCGCTCTGCGTGATGCGGGTTTGCCGTGCCTAAAGGAAGCCGCCATGGCCAAACTGTTTGCCAGCGAAATGGCAGAACAGGTGTGCAGCGCAGCCCTGCAAACGCTGGGCGGCTACGGTTATGTGAGCGACTTCCCCATCGAACGCATTTACCGCGACGTGCGCGTGTGCCAGATTTATGAAGGCACGTCGGATGTGCAAAAGATCATTATTCAGAGAGCACTGGCTTGATGCGCTTAAACAGTGCCTGATCAAGTCTGCCCGTGTGGCAATTTAAGCCCGTCCAAAAAGTCATTGGCATTTAGCGCTTGCTGCGCTCGCTACCTGAACGACTTTGAAAATACGCCCGCACCCAGTGCCGAAACCCTCATGCGCTCGCGCTACAGCGCCTTCGTACTTGAGCGCAGCGACTATCTTCAAGCCACCTGGCACGCCAGCACCCGGCCTGTGGATGTGGGTGCTGACGCGAACACCAAGTGGCTAGGCCTGGAAGTGCGCCGCCATGTTGCGACAGGCGAAGACCATGCCGAGGTGGAATTTGTTGCGCGGTACAAGTTAACTGGCCGCGCCGCCCGCATTCATGAGCTCAGCCGCTTCGTGCGGGAAGCTGGGCGTTGGTACTATGTCGGTGATGATTTGCTCTAAATTGACCGAAAATTGCATAAATAGTGCCTGTAGCGCAATAAATACAGGCGCTAGCAGCTCATAAATACATAGCATCTGGTATGACCAACCTAAAATTCGAAGCCGTACTTTTCGACTGCGATGGTGTGCTGGTAGACAGTGAGCCCATCACCAATGGCGTGCTGCGTGACTTGCTTGAAGAGTCTGGCTGGGCGCTGTCACCTGCTGAGTGCATGCGAATTTTTATTGGCAAAGCGGTTAAAGATGAAGTGCCATTGATAGAGGCGCAAACCGGCAAACGCATTGATGAAGGGTGGATGGCTGAATTTCGCAAGCGGCGCGACGCGGGTTTGCGTGCCCGGCTGTTGCCGATTGATGGCGCACAAGCAGCCGCTGCTGCCATCCACGCGCGGTACGCAGGCCGCATTGCCTGTGCATCCGGCGCTGACCGTGCCAAGGTTGAGCTGCAACTGCACATGTGCGGCTTAATGCCGTACTTTGAGAGCCGCATTTTCAGCGGCCACGAGCTGCCGCGCTCCAAACCTTTCCCCGACGTGTACCTTGCCGCTGCAAGAGCGCTTGGAGTCAATGCCGCGCGCTGCGCGGTGGTTGAAGACTCAGTTACCGGCGTGCTGGCCGGCGTGGCGGCGGGCGCTACGGTGTTTGGCTACAGCCCGCCGCAAGTTGGGCACAGTGCGCCTGATGCCCTGCTGGCAGCGGGTGCAGTCTCGGTTTTTACCGACATGACTGCATTGCCTGGGCTGGTTTGCTGACACACAGTTGGCGTATTTTTTAACGACAATCTGCGTATGAATCTGACTCACCATACCCTGCGCTGGGCCATGTATCTGCTCATGGCTGCCCTGCTGGCTGGCACCACCGCGTGTTCCACCACGCGGCCGTGGGTCAATGCGCCGCTGGCGGGCGGTGTTGTTACCGCAGACCCCGACGATGTTGCGTCGCTGGGGGAGGCCAGTGCGGGTGATTTTTCAGTCCTCGCGGCTGTCACGCTTTCTGGTGGCGGTGCGCGGGCAGCTGCATTTGGCTACGGTGTGTTGCAGGCGTTGCGCCAAACGCCAGTGCTGGTCAATGGCCGCAAAACATCCTTGCTCGACCAAGTCGGCGTAATCAGTGGCGTGTCTGGCGGCAGCATAGTGGCGGCATATTACGCGGCTTTTGGCGCTGACAACCTGGAGCGCTTTGAGACAGACTTTCTGCGCCAGAATTTTCAGGATTCGCTAATTAACTTTGCATTAAAGCCTGGCAACCTGGTGGACTTGTCCTCCCCCTGGTTTGGCCGCACCCAGCTTTTGGCGCAGCGGCTTGACGGGTTGTACCAAGGCAAAACCTATGCCGACATGTGGGCCCGCCCCGGTCGGCCGCGCTTATTGGTCTCAGCCACTGATTTGTCGCTGGGGTCAAGCTTTGAGTTTTCTTGGGACCAGTTCACGCGCATCTGCTCTGACCTGGGCAGCGTGCCGCTGTCATTTGCGGTGGCGTCGTCTTCAGCGGTGCCCATCGCACTTAGCCCCGTAACGGTTAAAAATTACGCAGGCAGTTGTGCGCAGCCGGCTGCAATTGCAGCATCAACTTCGGACGACGGCCCCAGCGACTACCGCAGCCGCATGTTGCGCGCGCAAATGCGCAGTTACGACGACGCGAAGGCACGGCCCTTCATTCACCTGGTTGACGGCGGCGTGTCTGACAACCTGGGAGTGCGCAGCCTGCTTGACCGCACCCTGAGCGCAGGCGGTATTCGCAGCGCCACGCGCAATTTGCCCAAGGGCGCAGTGCGCAAACTGGTGCTGGTCACGGTAAATGCCGAGCGTGACCCAGCCGAGCGCATCGACGACACCGACAAAGTGCCCAGCACGCTGCAAGTGGTCGACGCCATGCTGTTTGGCACCGGCGCACGCGCCACGCAAGAAACGCTGGGCCTGCTCGGCGACATTGCGCAGCAGTGGAAGCGAGAGATCGCCATGGCGGCGCGGGACGGGCAAAGCGCTTTTGCCAAAGACGCGCAAATCTACGTCATCACCGTCAATCTGCGCGATGCGCCAGAGGCTGTTGAACGCGTGCGCCTGCTGCAAATCCCCACCGCGTTTTCAATTGCGGGGGACGACGTGACGCGCTTGATTCAGGCGGGTCGTGATGTGCTGCAGGCGTCGCCCAGGTTCAAAGAGCTGGTGCAGTCGCTGCCTTTGCCGCAAAGTAGGCCAGGTGGGCAACCTCCGTAGCTTAATCCTGCAAATTGCAAGTTAAATAGGGCTGTAGCGCATATAAATTGGGCGCAAGCAGCTATTAAAATAATAGTAATTGAAACCAAATTTACCAGCCCTGCGTGCCCGCGTCGCCCTTGAACGGCCCAACCAGCTCAGGCGTGATCCAGCCGCCGTAAAACCCGCCTGGCTGCGGCGAAACCTTCTTACCGCCCACCGTGCAAGTCAAGTTAGCGGGGTAAAACGCGATGCAGTCGGCGATCAACTCTGCTTCAGCAATCACGCCTTTCAAAGGCTTGGGGTAACTCCAGCCTACGTTTGGCAACACCCGCGTTCTACTCACCAGCGACCAATAAGCCGCTGGCCCTTTCCATTCACAAAACGAGCTGCCCGCACCTTGCCGGAGCAGCGTTCGGTCAACGTCGGTCAGCGGAATGTAAAAGCTCGGCGGGTGTGACGTTTCCAGAACCAGCACGGCTTGAGTGGTTCGCGCAACGGGCAAATCGCCCCAGGTAATTACGACTTCACGCGCATCAAGCACCAGTTGCGGCGGGCGCGGAAAGTCCCAAACCGACACCTGGCCCGGGCCGGGCGCAACGGCAAACGGTGGGCGCGTCTGGCCGCGCCAGTTCCAGTCCGCGCGGGCGGCTTCAAGCCAGGTGGGGGTTTGTATCATGGGCTTGATTTTTAACGCAATCGCCATTTTGTGCTGCCAAAGCCTGTTTTAAGCCATTTTATGAAACAAATAGAGCTGTAGCCAAATAAATACAGGCGCCAGCAGCTCCTGAAATAATAGCTAATGAAATGCGCCGAGGCCAGCGTAGGCAGCGTACCCGTGCAAACCCACCCCGTGATAAGCTGCCAGTCCCTCTTCTAAAAAGCCTGCATCAACACACAAGCGAGACAACACCATGCCCGGACTCCTCCCCAACGTTGACCCTGACGGCCTGCTCGAATTCTCGGTGGTCTACACCGACCGCTCGCTTAACCACATGTCCAAAAGCTTCGGCCATGTGATGACTGACATCTCCAGCATGCTCAAAGAGGTGTACCACGCCCACTCAGCCGTGCTGGTGCCCGGCAGCGGCACCTACGGCATGGAAGCCGTGGCTCGCCAATTTGCCGCTGGCAAGCACGTCATGGTGGTTCGCAACGGCTGGTTTAGTTATCGCTGGTCGCAGATTTTTGACATGGGCAGTATCCCCGCCTCGCACACCGTGCTCAAAGCGCGGCAAGCAGCCAAAGGCGCGCAAGAGCCGTGGGCACCCGCGCCGATTGCCGAAGTGCAAGCCGCCATCGCCAAAGAAAAGCCAGCCCTCGTTTTCGCCCCGCACGTTGAAACATCCGCTGGCATGATGTTGCCCGACAACTACTTGCGCGCCGTGGCTGATGCGGTACACGCGGCGGGCGGCCTGTTCGTTCTCGACTGCATTGCATCAGGCGCGATGTGGGTAGACATGCAAGCCACGGGCGTTGACGCACTGATATCTGCCCCGCAGAAAGGCTGGAGCAGCTCGCCCTGCTGCGCCATGGTGATGTTGAGCGAGCGGGCACGCACAGCCATCGACACCACCACCAGCTCCAGCTACGCGTGCGACTTGAAGAAGTGGCTGCAAATTATGGAGACGTACGAAAAAGGCGGCCACGCCTACCACGCCACCCTGCCCACAGACGCACTCACCCGCCTGCGCGACGTGATGAATGAGACCCGGGCCTACGGCTTTGCCAAAGTCAAGGCCGAGCAAGAACTGCTGGGTAAAAAAGTGCGCGAGCTGTTTGAAGGCCGGGGCATAAAAAGCGTAGCTCTAGAGGGCTTCAAAGCCCCCGGCGTAGTCGTCAGCTACACCACAGACCCAGAAATTCAGTCAAGTAAAAAGTTCATGGCCCAAGGCCTACAAACCGCCGCCGGCGTGCCCCTGCAATGCGACGAAGGCGCAGATTTCATGACCTTTCGCATCGGGCTGTTTGGCCTGGATAAGTGGCACAACGTGGATAAGACAGTGGCGAATTTGGCTGGGGCGCTGGACAGGCTGGGGTTGCCAGCGGATATCGCAGAGGCAATTGCTGCCTGACTGCACAGGCTCTGGTGCCGATGTGCACCAACACCACATTTAAAGTGGCTTGCTTTGAATCGTAACTTGTACAACAGGCCGCAGTAACTTGATGCGTGGCGTACGCGGGAAGAAGCCTTACGCCAGGCATGGCGTCAGCCTCTCAGTGTGCACCCTAAAAACTTGGCATCATCCTCAGATGGGGTTTTAGACATTGAAGGGCATTTTTCTGTAATCAAGTTTGGGAGTTAGACGTTTTCGGCAAAGGTGGCTTGCGGAGCATTGTTAAGAACGTTCACGGACGCACGTGCGCGGGACTACTTTTGCGGAAAGAACGTTTAAGTTGTGAAGTTTTCTGTGGCGTCGCAGTTGGTAGCACAGCCCCTTTTTTGGTTTTCAATCGATAAAGTTTTAACTTCCCTTGCTGGAGTGAAGTGAACTGCATCATCGTCTCCGTGCGGGTTAGGCCGTCATCGCGCTTGTTTCCCTCTCACTGCAAAACCTCTAAAGAAAATTGAAACATTCCACCCCGTTATCCCGAGATCGACACATTCAAGGCTTGACCAAAGGCCAATCTTTGCCCAATCGGGCCTCATCACTACTGCAGTTTTTTCTGTACGTACTGGTCGGCTGTGCCGCAACGTTGGTTCACTACACGATGCTGGTGGTGTTGGTGGAAACTACATCGCTTGCTGCCGCGCCCGCAACTTTTATTGGCGCAATCAGCGGCGCTGTAGCCAGCTTCATGTTGAACCATAACGTTACCTTTTCCAGAAATAATGCGCACACGCAAACAGCTTTAATGCGCTTTTTAGTCACCGCTGCAGGCGGTGCCGCTGTTAGCGCTGCACTGGTGTGGATGTGTGTTCAGTTATTCAGTTGGCACTACTTGGTGGCGCAAACTCTGGCAACAGTCTTACTGCTTTTGCTCACCTACCAAATCAATCGGCGATGGAGCTTTGTCAGATGAAGCCGCTTGCCGCACCAGCGCCAGCGCAGGTTCCATGCATTCTCACGGTGGTGGTTCCGGTATTCAATGAAGAGGCGGTACTCAACATATTCCACCGGCGGCTGGTTGCGGCACTAGCGCAGTTCCCGCAGGCGTGGGAAGTGCTTTACGTCGATGACGGTAGTTCTGATAACAGCTTGGCGATCTTGCACTACCTGAAGCTAGCGAGTCCGCACGTCTCAGTCGCTTCATTGAGTCGCAACTTCGGCAAGGAAGCAGCGATGAATGCGGGGCTGAAGCTGGCAAAAGGTCAAGCGGTAGTTTTAATTGATGCCGATCTGCAAGACCCACCTGAGTTGATTCTCAGCATGGTCGACGCCTGGAGAAATGGTGCTGACGTAGTGAACATGAAGCGTCGCAGCCGCGACGGCGAAACATGGCTGAAAAAAGCATCGGCTCACAGTTTTTACCGAATGATGAATAAATTGGCTGACATCACGATTCCTGCGGACGTTGGCGACTTTCGTTTGCTGAGCCGCCGCGCAGTAGAAGCCATGAATTCGCTTCCCGAACACAATCGATTTGCCAAAGGCTTGTTTGCCTGGATCGGGTACGCGCAAGTAAGCGTTGAATACGACCGCCACGCCCGCGCGGCGGGCGATAGTAAATGGCCGTACGGCAAGCTGTTAACCCTTGCGCTTGAGGGCGTAACTGGATTTTCGGTAATGCCACTCAAGTTGGCAAGTTACGCTGGATTTTTATGCGCTGCAGGTGCGTTTGTCTACGCGCTGGTGTTCGCTGCAAAAACCCTGCTTATTGGAGATTCCGTGCGCGGTTTTCCAACGTTGATCATTACCGTTTTGATGTTGGGGGGCTTGCAGCTGATGGCTATGGGCATTTTGGGTGAATACCTTGGCCGGTTATTCATTGAAAGCAAATCACGGCCGCTGTATTTGCTTAAGGAATACCAGCCACTTGACGTTGGTCCGGCGCGCGACTCAGCAGTTACCAAATTCCAAGAACAAGCGGCAAGAGAACTAGCTACGGCGCATGCATGACACTGATGTGAAATTGAAGGAACATTCACTCCGAATGTTCTTGGTCATAGCCCTGTTGACCTTAGTCACTTATGCGGTGATTTTCACGATCTCACCGCTTAACGGTGAAGACTTTGCACTTACCAAGGACTTGGTAGGTGAATCGTTTGGAAATCGCTTCGGATTTATTGTTGAAAAATCTGCTACTCAAATAGTTTTGTGGAATGCCCGTCTCGGTGAGCAGTTGGCTATTTTTTGGCTCAGTTGGCCCCGTTTGTACTTTACGCTTGCTGCTGTAGCTACCTTCACACTGTTTAACTATCTGTTGGCAACCACCGCGTCTGACGGAACGAGGCGCGTTGAGAAAACGGCTATTTCAATGGCCGCCATTTTCGCGCTGTGGCCAGGCATGGAGTTGTTTTTCTGGAGCACTGCCAATGCAGGCTACCTGCAACCGCTAGTACTGTTTTTGGTCTGCATTTATTTTTACCGCAACGAACAGGCAGTGAGTCAGTTGAATCGGTCTTCAAAGCGGGTTTATTTCGTCTGTGTTGCCGCATTTTTTGCAGGGTTGTCATTTGAGACGGTCCCCATCGCTGTCCTTGCCTATCTGGCTCTGACAGTTTTTTTCTGCAAAGAAAAATTGATAACTGTCAGGACAATTGCGCCTCTGATCGCAATGGCAACAGGATGGGCCCTGCTGATTGCTGCTCCATCGACATTCATACGCCGGGCATATTACGCGAATGTATACAAGACAGACGGCTACAGCCTTGAATATTTGTTGATGCGCGCTACGGATGTGCTGGAAGTATTTCAACGAACCACACAGCCACTTCTTATAGGTTACGTAGTAGCGTCTCTTTATCTTGCAAGACGAAGAGAGTTGAGGAAGCCGCTTTTTTTCCTTTTTGTAACCGCATTCCTGACTGTTTTTTCAATCTCGGCAGCACCCTATACAGAGCCTCGTGCATTCAGCTTGGCCTGGGCTTTGATGTATATGGTCGTACTTGCCGCAGTGTTTGAAGTGATAGCAAAGTACAAGTCAGCCAGGCTTTTTCTCGTGCTTATATTGGCAGGACTGTTGTACTTTCCGTTTGCAACATATTCCATGTATTCCCAATTTGCTAACGAGATGAACGCCCGTGATGCGATGATCCGCAGCCGGGTTAGCGCTGGTGACTGCAAGCAGGGCATCACCGTCAAATCAATTACTACGGAGTACGAATACAGATACCTGTTGAACCGCGACGCGTGGTACAAATCATCGGCTAACCAGGTAGGCATCTACTACAACTGTAAGATTATTGTTGAATAGCCGACCCTTCTTTGGGCAAGCGGGTCGGGGCCTTGCCAAATTCTTTCAGTTTGTCCACACAACCTGAGACACATCAAATTGGTTGGCGTCATTCAGGCTCACCGCGTTGGCCATCGCCATCCGCCAAGGCTCTCGTACCAACAACGGCGATGTGAATTTACCGCTCAGGAAGCATGGTCAGCACACCGGCTTGGACACCTAATCACGCCCATTTGTTGTGGTGTGCTTAAACTATTCGAAACCCCCAACAACCAGTGCAAAATCAGGCTAAAAATCAAAAGCCCCTAGAATTGACGTTTACGTAAACGTCAATCAACGTCAACCCATCCAAAAGTTGGAGGCCGACTCAATGAATCTTGATTCCAATTTGATACCGGCCTCCAATCAGCTCACATCCCAAGCTGGCCTGGCCAGCCAAGCCAGCGGCCAAACCGATCCACCGCTAATCGAACAAACCCTGGGCGATTTCTTCGACGCGATGGCAGCCAGGCAGCCTGACCACCCCGCGCTGGTCAGCGTTCACCAAAACGTTCGCTACACATACGGTGAGCTGCAAACGCAATCTGCCAAGCTGGCCAGTGCGTTGCTGCATTTGGGCTTGCAGTCGGGTGACCGGGTAGGGATTTGGTCGCACAACAATGCCCAGTGGTTGCTGATGCAGCTGGCCACTGCAAAGGTGGGTTTGATTCTGGTCAATATCAACCCGGCTTACCGTGTGTCTGAGCTGGACTACGCACTGAACAAGGTTGGTTGCAAGGCGCTGGTCACCATGGCGCGGTTTAAAACCAGCGACTACCTGGGCATGCTGCGCGAGCTGGCGCCTGAGCTAGATACTGCCGCGCCGGGCGATTTGGCAAGTGCACGCTTGCCGCACCTCAAGCAGGTGGTGTGGATTGATGCGCCCGGTGATGTGTATGACGAGCCGGGCATGATGCGCTTTTCAACCTTGCTGGCCAGCGG
>JANPDQ010000389.1:0-25798 GCA_031431575.1 Polaromonas sp. | reverse complement strand
CCGTAGAGTTGCAACAGCGTTTTCAGGCCAGCGACGGCGGCTGGCGATAAGCCGGGCAGGTTGGCAGTTACTTCATTCAGCGCGCCGGAATCTTTGGCAGCCAGCGCCGCATGAACCAGCGCCAGCGTTTTAGGTGCAATGGTTGCGCCCGCGAGCAAGCTGTTGACGATGCGCACGTCGGCCATGTCAACGCTTAGGTTATTCACCCCAGCTGCCTTCAAGCCTTCAATGGCCAGTACCTGCACTTCGAGGTCGGCCTCTGGTCCGGCGTGGCCGTAAATTTCTGCGCCAAACTGCAGCGGCTCACGCGTGGCGTGCGGGCGGTCAGCCTTGGTGTGTAGGACCGGCCCGCAGTAACACAGACGCGCAACGCCAGTGCGGTTGAGTAAATGTGCATCAATGCGAGCAACTTGCGGCGTGGTGTCGGCGCGCAGGCCCAGAGTGCGACCAGACAATTGGTCAACCAGCTTAAAAGTCTGCAAATCAAGCGCTTCGCCTGTGCCAGTGAGCAAAGATTCGATGTGCTCAAGCAGCGGCGGCATCACCAGCTCGTAACCGTAGCTACGGGCGGCGTCTAACCAAAGGCGGCGGAGTTCTTCGAGGTGACGCGCCTCAGAAGGCAGGACATCGGCAATTTGATCCGGCAATTGCCATGATGATGACCAGGAGGGCATGGGATAAGCTTGCGGTATTAAAGCCAAGATTTTACCGGGCTTAACCCTGGTTTGAGAGGCACCGCCAAGCTAATTAACGCTGCGAACAAATCAAATCAGGAAACCCACAGCCAACGCACCCAGAAGAAAGCTGCACAATCCGAAAAACCTGATTTGACCGTCGCTCAATTTCAGAGCCTGCACAAAAGCTTTGCGCCAACTGATGGGAGAAACCATCGGCAGCAGCCCTTCAATGACTAGCACCAAGGCAAGTGCCAGCCAGATGCTGTTGCCGTCCATGGCAGATCTACTTTTTGGCGGGTGCAGCAGCAGCGCCGGTGCCGCGCATGGTTTTGAAAAACTCCGACGATGGGTCGAGCACCATCACATCGCTTTTCTTGTTAAACGCGGCTTTGTAAGCGTCAAGACTGCGATAAAACTGCGCGAACTGAGGGTCTCTGCCAAACGATTCAGCGTAAGTTTTAGCTGCTTCTGCGTCGCCCTCGCCTTTAATTTTTTGCGCGTCGCGGTAAGCGTTGGCGACAGTCACTTCGCGCTGGCGATCAGCGTCAGCGCGGATTTTCTCTCCCTCAGCAGCGCCAGTAGAGCGCAGCTCATTGGCAACCCGCTGGCGCTCTGCCACCATGCGTTTGTAAACAGAGTCTGTAATGGCTTCTACATAGTCAACGCGGGTGATTCGCACGTCAATGATGTCGATGCCGTAGGGCTTGGTGCCCTGCACTGCCTGCAACACTTCACGCTTGACGTCTGCCATCAAGGCTTCACGCTTGGCAGACAGCAAGTCTTTCACGGTGCGCTTGTTGATTTCTTCCTGAAAAGCGTTGCGCACAACCCGGTTCAGCTGATTGGCACCGGCTTTTTCGTCCAGGCCAACGTTGCGGATGTAATCGGTAGGCTGCGTGATGCGCCAGCGAACATACCAGTCAATGACCACACGCTGCTTTTCAGCGGTCAACATCGGCTCGGCCTCAACGCTTTCCAGAGTGAGTAAGCGTTTGTCGATATAGGACACGTTTTGAAACGGTGGGGGAAGCTTGAAATGCAAACCCGGCTCGGTCAATACTTCCTTGATTTGGCCGAGTGCGAAAACGACGCCGAACTGGCGCTGGTCAACAACGAAAAGCATGGAACTGGCAAGCGCTAAAAGCACCAGCAGCGTAGAAGCGATAAATCCAACTCTGTTCACTTTGATATTCCTTGGCAGATTTTATTTGCTAGCGGGTACGTGCGTCGCGGGCGCGCGGATCGCCTGGAGGGACGGCAGCAGGCGTAGCAGGTGCAGTTGATGCGGGTATAGAGCCCAGCACCGGATCAGAAGGACCCGCAACAGCGCCCGGGCCAGTCATTTGCATGATCTTGTCGAGCGGCAAGTACAGCAAATTTGAGCCTTGCTTGGACTCAATCATCACTTTAGTGACGTTGCCGTACACCTGTTGCATCGCGTCGATGTACAGGCGATCACGCGTGACCTGCGGCGCTTTTTGGTACTCGGCCAAAACCGATTTAAATCGCTGAGAGTCACCTTCTGCTTGCGCAACAATACGCGCTTTGTACGCATCAGACTCTTCCTTCAAACGAGACGCTGAACCCACCGCACGCGGAATCACATCGTTGGCGTAGGCTTGTGCTTCGTTTTTGGCCCGTTCACGCTCTTGCCCGGCTTTAAGTACATCGTCGAAGGCCGCCTGCACTTGCTCTGGCGGGCGCACACCGCTTTGCTGCAAATTGATGCCCACCACTTCAACACCGACCTTGTATCGGTCAAGGATGGTCTGCATCAGCGCACGAATTCTCGGAGCAATCTGATCACGCTCTTCTGCTAGAGCAGAGTCCATCTTCATTTTGCCGACGACTTCGCGCACAGCGGTTTCAGCTGCCTGAACGATTGCGTTGGTTGGGTCTTTGCTTTCAAACAAATAGGCTCGCGCATCACTTAGGCGGTACTGCACTGCGAACTTGATCTCCACAATATTTTCGTCTTCGGTCAACATGGCCGAATCACGCAAGCCGGTGGCTTTAATTACGGTATCGCGCCCGACTTCAACCGAGCGAATTTGCGTTACGACAACCAATTCGTGGCGCTGGATCGGATATGGCAGACGCCAGTTAAAACCTGCACCAACCGTGGCGTTGTACTTGCCAAATTGGGTGATGACCGCCTGCTGGCCCTCTTGCACAATAAAAAAGCCCGTGCCCAGCCAGATCAATACTGCAACGCCTGCGATCAAGCCAGCACCGATTCCTGCGCTTTTCATATCTGGCTGAAACCCGCCACCGGAGCCATCGCCGCCGCCACCAGGGGGCGTGTTGCGACCACGCCCATTTTTGTTGCCCCCAAAAAGGCCGGTCAGCTTTTTATTGAAATCGCGCCACAACTCGTCAAGGTCTGGCGGGCCCTGGTTGCTGCCCTTTGGTTTTGGGCGCGCTGGTGCAGGCGCAGGTGCTGGTTGCTCAGGCTCTACATCTGGCTGCTTTTCGTCAGCCGCGGACCTATCAGGTGCCGAGCTTTCACCGTCACGACCCCAGCGGTTGTCATTGAGGTTAAACATGCCTAGCGCTCGGTGCTTGATACGTATTGGCAACGACGACATCTTTTGCATCACTGGGTTCAAAATCATGGAATCAAACTCACTTTTTTTAACAGTCCTGTATTGTGCCTAAGTCAAAGCCCCGCATCGGCGGTTTGCTCAGAGGCAAGCCACGGATCAGGGGCATAGGCCGCTGCTGCGTGTGTCAGCAGCAAACGCCGCAATTCTGGCAAACCATCACCGGCCCGCGCGCTCACAAAAACGCGTTCGACCCGCTGATGAGAATCAGAAAACGCGTCTTTGACCTCAAACATATCGCACAAATGCAGCGGCCAGCGCGATTTTTCAAGGGCGTCCAACTTGTTAAATACGAGCACCTGCGGCACTCGCGCGGCACCAATCTCGTCAAGCACCCGCTGAACCTGCTCAATCTGCTCCAGATAATTTGGGTTCGACGCATCCACAACATGCAACAACAGGTCTGCATCGGCAGCTTCTTGTAGCGTCGCAGCAAACGCATCGACCAGGCCGTGCGGCAAGTCGCGTATGAAACCTACCGTGTCAGAAAGCGATGCAAGGCGGTGCGCGTCGCCCAAGTAGACCTGCCTGGTGGTGGTGTCAAGCGTTGCAAACAATTGGTCCGCGGCATAAGTTTTAGCTTTTGTCAAAGCGTTAAACAGCGTTGATTTGCCTGTGTTGGTGTAGCCGACCAATGACACACTGAATGCGCCGCGCCGATCGCGCTGTTTGCGTTGCGTTTGCCGCTGTTTTTTTACTTTTGCCAAGCGCTCTTTGCAGCGCTTGATAGCCTCGCCGATCATCCGTTTGTCGAGCTCAATCTGCTTTTCACCCGGCCCGCCGCGCACACCAGCGCCACCGGTTTGCCGTTCAAGGTGTGACCACCTCCGAACCAGCCTGGTGGACGAGTACTGCAGGCGTGCCAGCTCAACTTGCAGCTTACCCTCATGACTGCGTGCACGTTGGCCGAAAATTTCCAGTATCAAAAGTGTCCTGTCGTTTACAGGTAACTCAAGATGCCGTTCAAGGTTACGTTGCTGCGCCGGGCTCAGTGCTTGGTCGAACAGAATTTCAGAAGCGCCCAATTGCTGCGCCAACATTTTTATTTCGTCTGCTTTGCCGCTGCCAATAAACAGGGCTGCATCGGGGGCCCTGCGTTTACAGGTCACTTTTTCAACGGGCTGAAGGCCAGCGGTTTGGGCGAGCAAACCCAGCTCTTCCAAATCGCTGTCAAAGTTCACGCCGCCGAAATCGACGCCCACCAAAATGGCCAGCGGTTTTACGGGTAGCAGCAAGTCGGTCAGGCTCAGCTGGCAGGCGCTGAGTCGGATTCACCTTCAGCAGTTGCAAAATTAACGGCTCGACCAGGTACGATGGTTGAAATTGCATGCTTGTAGACCATCTGCGTTACGGTGTTGCGCAGCAATACGACGTACTGGTCAAAAGATTCAATCTGCCCCTGCAATTTAATGCCATTGACCAGATAAATCGAAACAGGAACATGCTCGCGACGTAGTGTGTTGAGAAACGGATCCTGCAAGAGTAAACCTTTGTTATTGCTCACGATATGTTCCGTGTTCAAGAGTTGATAAGTCTCAACAATATCACAGCCAAAACCATGGCTGCGTAAGACTAAGACGATTCCTTATCTTTGTAAGGGTTCTGCGATGTTTTCATTTGAATCCGCATGGGCGTGCCGGTGAGTTCAAACTCCTTACGAAAGCGACCTTCGAGGTAACGCTTGTACGATTCACTCACGTGCTCAAGCGAGTTGCCATGCACGATGATGATCGGTGGGTTCATGCCGCCTTGGTGGGCGTAACGCAGCTTGGGACGGAACACGCCAACGCGCTGGGGCTGTTGAAACTGAACCGCCTCCAGCAACAATCGCGTCAGCACTGGGGTGGACATTTTTCGGTTGGCTGAAGCGTGGGCTTGCGCAATGGCTTTCCAGACCGGCCCGAGACCTTGGCGTTTGATTGCCGAAATGTGGAAGATCGATGCAAACTTTAAGAACGCCAAACGCGTTTCAACCGAACGCGCTAATGTTTCACGTTGGTAGGCGTCCACTGCATCCCATTTGTTGATGGCCAACACCACAGCTCGGCCGCTCTCCAAAATATAGCCTGCGATGTGCGCGTCTTGGTCGGTAACGCCCTGGGTGGCGTCGAGCAGCAGAAGCACAACGTTTGAGCTTTCAATCGCTTGCAACGTTTTGACTACCGAAAACTTTTCAATCGCTTCAAACACCTTGCCCTTGCGGCGCAAGCCAGCCGTGTCGATCAATTCAAACTTTTGGCCAGCGTGCTCAAACGGCACTGAAATGGCGTCTCGGGTTGTACCGGGCATACCAAAGGCCACCAGGCGCTCCTCGCCCAGCCAGGTGTTGATCAAAGTCGATTTTCCGACGTTTGGTCGGCCTGCTACAGCGAGCTTGATGATGGAGGGATCAGGCGGCTCGGCATCAAGGTCTTCTTCAGGCAATTTGAGCAGGCCCAGTGCTGTGTCCACCAGCGTGCGCATGCCCTGCCCGTGCGCGGCAGAGACCGCCAGCACTTCGCCAAGGCCAAGCTCAAAAAACTCCGACAACGCGATGCCTTCCAGCATGCCTTCGGCTTTGTTTGCCGTAAGAACGCAGGGCTTGCCCAGCTTGCGCAGGTATTTGCCGATGTCGTAGTCTTGCGCGCTCACGCCGGCTCTGGCATCGACCACAAACACCACCACATCGGCCTCTGCAACGGCCTGGCGGGTTTGCTTGGCCATTTCTTTGTAAATACCGCTCTGCGCATCAGGCTCAAAACCGCCCGTGTCAATAACGATGTACTCGTGAGAGCCCAAGCTGCCATTGCCGTAGTGGCGGTCACGGGTTAGCCCGGCGAAGTCAGCCACGATGGCGTCGCGCGTCTTCGTGAGACGGTTAAATAGTGTGGATTTGCCTACATTGGGGCGGCCCACCAAGGCAATAACTGGTTTCATCGATACATTTCATGTGGCGCTATATCGGTGACAATAGCGCGCCAAGTTGTCTGGGGCATTTGCAACAGGTCTGTAGTCAGTGCACTACAACGTGTCACTTCTAAATTTCTATTCGGGCACGAACCCGTAAACGCTGCCGTTACGAGTTACAGCAACCAAGGTGTCGCCAACCAAAGCAGGCGCCGCTGCGATTGCTGAGCCATCGGTACTGATGCGGTTGAGCAGAGCGCCGTCGCTTCTGGCCAGCAAATGGACGATGCCGGACGAGTCACCAATTGCAATTGATCGGCCGACCACCAGCGGGGTGCCTAAGCCGCGGTAACGCAGCGCTTCACTTTTCCAGGCGCGCGAGCCGTCTGCTCGTAACCACGCCTGCACAGTGCCATCTTGCTCGGTACCGAACATCAGCCGGTCATCACCGCGAACGCCCTGGGCACCGTTTGCAGGAACAGTCCACAGCAAATTACCGCGCGATGTGTTTACGCACCCCACATTGGCCTGAAATGCACGCACGCAGACCACATCGCCTTCGCGGCTGACTCCGCCGACCAGGTCGACCAAACGCTCAACGTCATTGATGCCGCGCGGAGACGCAATTGCAGCCTCCCAGCGCACACTGCCGTTGCCGGGATTAAGACCAACCAATCGGCCGGATAAACCCACTACCAATGTGTCGCTGACGGCCAGCAAGACGCCGGCTTGGCGCAGTACCAGTGGCTCAGTGGGGCGCTGCTGAGACCAGAGTTTTTTTCCGGTCTGGCCGTCAAACGCATGCATCGATCGGTCGGCTGCTAGCACAAAAACGCGGCCACCCGCAACCAGCGGAGGGGTGTAGACCTCAGCACCGAGCTTTTCGCGCCAAATTTCGCGGCCATTTAAAAGCGCCACAACATCGTTGGCCTTGGTAACAACCGCACTTATTTTTCCGTCAGTTCCCACTCCTGCAGCAATCGCGCCACCAACGTTGGTGCGCCATATATCTAAGCCGGTGCGCGCGTCAATTGCCACAACAGAGCCTTCGCTGCTCGCCACGTGCAGCACGCCGGCGACCTGGTTGACCTCAAGCGGGAAGGTAACCGGCCCAATACGCGCTACCCACGCCTGCTTGGCCGAAACAAAACCACTAACCGGCTGCAGCTCAGCAGGCTTAGGCTTTGAAGTGCTGTCGAAAAATGCGCATCCAGACATCGTTACTATTAAAATAATAGCTGTTTGCGCCCGTAGAATGGGCGCTACAGCCCTAAAAAGCTTAAATTTCATCACTTTTTCACCTCTGCGTCAGAAGCCACTGCCGAGGCAGCGGCGGCGGGCGAAGCAAGCGTAGAGCTTGGGTCAACGCCAAGCGCATTGAGTTTGACCTCCACCAGGCGGCGGTATTCAGCGCGTTCGTCTAACGTTTTGAAGGCCTTTTCATATTCAGCTTTAGCTTCTGGTTTTTTTCCCTGCGCCAGGAAAATGTCACCGCGGCGGTCGCTGGCCAGAGCGGCAAAGTCTTTGCTGAAACTTCCGCTCAGGGCTGCAAGGGCTTCGTCGTAAGCTTTAGTTTCTAGCAGCAAGCCCGCTAATCGCAGTTTTGCAATTGACGCCAAGGCGTCGTCCGGCGCCTTTTTGGTCACCGATTCAAGTGTGGCCTTAGCCGCTGGGAGGTTGCCTTTTTCGTACTGGGTTTTGGCTACGAGCAAACCCGCCTGTGCAGCGTAGACGGTTTTACCAAAACGCTCGTTCATATCAGCCAGTGAGCGATCAATTTGCGCTACGTCGCCGGACTGCACCGCGCGCTCGACTGCTTCAAACATCACTGCAGCTTGAGCGCCCTGCTTTCCCTGCCAGTATTGGTATCCGTTCCATGCCGCAACGCCACCAAAGATGGCGATCAAGGCCCAAGTGATCAGATTGCCATACTGGCTCCAAAAATGCTTGAACTCAGCAAGTTGTTCTTGCTCTTCTAAATCTAGATGTTTTGCCATAGAGTCGGTTGATTTCTTTGCTACTGCACTACTGCACTACTGAATAAAAAGTGTAAAAAAGTTTGGCACAAGCTAATGCGCAACTTGCAGATTGTAGAGGTCGGCGAGGCTCGGCCCCCTCACGATCACTAGTTGCGAAGACTACTCGCCCAGCCAGCGACATTGTCAAGCCGCTCGAGCCTTTGAGCCGTTGAAGATTCGCCTTTTTCGCCTCGCAAAGGCTTGAGCGCGACGCAACCTTGGTCTAATTCGTCTTCGCCAAACACCAATGCGTATCGGGCACCGCTGGCATCCGCTTTTTTAAACTGTGATTTCATGCTGCCCATTGCGTCTAAAGTTGCCCCTGCATGCATTTGTACACTCAGACCCGCACCTCGCAATTGCATCAAAACTGGTATTACCACTGGTAGCGAATCGGCTTCAGGCACCACAACATAGGCATCTAGCGATGCGCCAGGTATGGAGCCACCCTGCTCTTTGATCAACTCCAGCACCCGCTCAACCCCCAGCGCCCAGCCCACAGCCGGAGCCGCTTTGCCGCCGATTTGCTCAATCAAGTAGTCGTAGCGCCCGCCGCCGCAAATGGTGCCTTGCGAGCCCAAGCTGTCGGTGATGAACTCAAACACGGTGAGGTTGTAGTAGTCCATGCCGCGAACCAAACGCGGATTGATACTGTAGCTAACGCCGCACGCATCCAGCACCCCCTTGACGCTGTTGAAGTGTTTCAGTGACGTTTCACCCAGAAAATCCATCAGTCGAGGCGCGCTTTGCAGCATGGCTTGCATGATCGGGTTTTTACTGTCGAGCAACCGCAATGGGTTGCTGTGCAGGCGGCGTTTCGCGTCTTCATCCAGCACATTGATGTTGGACTCAAAGTAGGCCACCAAAGCCGAACGGTGCAGCTTTCGCTCTTCAGGCTGACCCAAGCTATTAAGTTCTAACCTGATATTGCTCAGGCCGAGTTCTTTCCACAGCGCGTCAGCAAGCAAAATCAGCTCTGCATCGACTTCAGCGCCAGGAAACCCAAGCGCCTCAGCGCCAATTTGATGAAATTGCCGGTAGCGCCCGCGCTGGGGTCGCTCATGCCGAAACATCGGCCCCATGTAGTACAGGCGCTTGCCGCCTTCATAAAGCAGGTTGTGCTCCGCTACAGCACGTACGACTCCCGCTGTGTTTTCGGGCCTGAGGGTAAGAGCTTCTCCGTTGAGTTTGTCTTCAAAAGAGTACATCTCTTTTTCGACGATGTCGGTCACTTCACCCAGCCCACGAACGAAAAGCGGCGTGGGCTCAACGATAGGGGTGCGGATGTTGCGATACGCAAATGTTGCCATCAAATTCCGAACTTTTTCCTCCAGCCACTCCCACCGAGCCGAGTCGGGCGGCAGAATGTCATTCATGCCTTTGACTGCCACTAATTTTTCAGCCATAGCGTGTCAGGCGTTTTCTGAAACGTGGACGCTATCGCCCATACCAAAGCGATTCTCGATGTAGTTTTCAACAATCGCTCTGAATTCTTGCGCAATGTTGTCGCCGCGGAGTGTGACGCTTTTTTCACCGTCGATGTACACCGGCGCTGCTGGGGCCTCGCCGGAGCCTGGCAGACTGATACCGATGTCAGCATGCTTGCTTTCGCCGGGGCCGTTGACAATGCAGCCCATCACCGCGACCTTCATTTTTTCAACGCCTGGATACTGCTCCTTCCATACCGGCATTTGAGACCGCAAAAAGTTGTCGATTTCCTGGGTGAGCTCCTGGAATGTGGTGCTGGTGGTGCGGCCACAACCCGGGCACGCTGTAACGCTAGGCACAAAGCTACGAAGGCCGAGCGACTGCAGAATTTCAGACGCTATGACTACTTCCTGGGTGCGCGCCTCGCCGGGCTGCGGGGTAAGGGAAACGCGAATCGTGTCGCCAATGCCTTCTTGCAACAAAATCGACAGCGCTGTGGCTGAGGCCACTGTTCCCTTGGTGCCCATGCCAGCCTCAGTCAGGCCTAGATGCAGAGCATAGGTGTCGCGCTTGGCAAGTTCGCGGTACACCGAAATTAAATCCTGCACACCACTGACTTTGCACGACAAAATAATCTGCTCGTGCCGCATGCCCATTTTTTCAGCCAGCCGCGCAGAATCGACGGCTGACGTGATCAACGCCTCGTACATGACCTGCTTGGCGTCCCAGGGTTGTGCCCTGGCGCTGTTTTCGTCCATCAGGCTGACCAAAAGCTCCTGATCCAGACTGCCCCAGTTCACGCCTATTCGGACTGCCTTGTTCCAGCGCACAGCGGCTTCAATCATCAAGCCGAATTGCTTGTCGTGTTTATCGCCTTTGCCAACGTTGCCCGGGTTAATTCGGTACTTCGACAGGGCCTGCGCGCAGGCCGGGTAATCTGTCAGCAGCCGGTGGCCGTTGTAGTGGAAATCGCCGACTAGGGGAACGTCAATTCCCATCCGGTCAAGTTGTTCACGCACATACGGCACCGCCTCGGCAGCTTCTGGCGTATTCACAGTAATGCGAACCATCTCCGAGCCAGCCAACGCCAGTTCTTTGACTTGGATGGCTGTGCCAATCGCATCGACGGTGTCGGTATTAGTCATTGACTGCACACGTACGGGCGCATCACCGCCAACCGTTACGACTCGCGAGCCCCACACCACTTGCGCCTGTGCGGAACGGCGCGCCTTAGGAGCCACTATTTCAATTGGTATCGCCGCCATTTATTTCACCTCAAAACGTGCAACATTGTCCTTGGACCAAGGCGTCAAATCGAAGGCTTGGCCGCGAACATCCACCTGCGTCATGTTTGCTCGCCCCACGGTAGCCGAAAGCGGCAAGACCCCTGAAACACCGACAGACTCACCCGTCGCAAGCGTACGTCGAAGAACCGTTTGCTTCTTGGCGTCGGTCACTTCAACCCAAGACTCACCAATCGCACGAAAGACCACAACCCCAATTGCTGACCCTGCTGAGGCTGCAGCAGATGGCGAGCCTTGCAACAGTGGTGCTAGAGCGGCGGTATCACTAATTTGTCCGGAGGGGAGCAAGGCAGCCGCTTTTGGGGCACCAATCGGCGCAACTGCCAAGTCAGTTAGAGACGTCTCGCTCTTTGAATCAAATGTCGTATTAGCGAGCCCGTTGCCAACCGTACCGTTGCCTCTGGCCATACGCTTTTCAACAAAAGCGCTAATCTGCACAAACTGTGTGGTCAACGTCGGCAAAAAGGCTACAACCAGCGAGGCTACCAAAAGCAAAAGCACTGCGGCAATTGCAGGTTTGGGCAGGCCAGACCACATCGACGCGCCCTGGACGTCACGCGGTGATCTGAACGGCGCGCTGACGGTACCGCCTCGAAAAAGAAGTTGAGGAACACCGGTGTGAGGCAAGCGCTCCATGATAGGGGCTGCATCAATTTTCAAGGTTCGACAAACGCTAGCGGCCAATGCTCGCACAAATACAGTGTCTGGCAACAAGTCAAATCGGGATGTCTCCAGGGCTTCGAGTTTTTTAACCGGCACTTTAAGCATCACCGCCAAAGCAGCAATGTGCATTCCAGACCTCTCTCTGGCAGCTTTTAACATTTCGCCAGCGCTCGCTTGGGCCACTCCAGGCGAATCTGCCGACGCATTGGTTTCGAAGCTACTCATCAAACGCGCCTTTTTCAAGCGCTGCAGCTTCGCGCGACTGTGCATAGCGACGCCGCAGTTGGGTGGCTAGCTGTTGACTGACATCCATATTGTTCAATCGGCGCTCAACTTTGACTCCTAGCCAAAGCGTTTCAGCGTTGGCTAGCTCGCTGTTATTTATACGCCGGATATAGAACTGAGACTTGACAAATTCACCCCGCAAGTAAAGCAGGTTGGCAAGGTTGTAACCCGTCAGCGGGTTACCAGCGTCCAGCTGATAAGAGCGGGTCAGACTCAGCTCTGCTTCCTGCTTTAGCCCAGCTTGAATTTGGCACACGCCTTGGGCCATAAGGCTTTTTGCAGACCCACGATACGCCGGGTTGCCAAGCGCCTGCCCAAAGAAACGGAAACTTTCAGGATAGCGCGCCTGTTGGCACAGCAGCCAGCCGTAGTTGTGCGCAACGTCGGAGTCTCGGGGGTTTAGCGCTAGCGCACGTTTAAAACTGTCCTCGGCCAGCCCCATATCATTCAGTCTCATATAGACCAAACCACGCAAGTTAAAGCCATCGGAAAAAGTAGGGTCGGCGATCAGCGCTTGCTTGATTTCGTCTAAAGCCACATTTGTCTGACCGTTTTCGAAATATCCAGACGCGAGTTCCAGTCTTAATCGCGCGCGGCGGCGATTTTCCGGTTCATCTGACTCAGTTATAAGATCAGCACTGTTACCGCCAGACGCTGCGCCTCCTGGTCGTGTAGCGCAGCCAATAAGCAATGCCGAACAAATACCAATTAGCAGCGTAGCAGTGGTTGATCTCATATGCCTTAACCTTTTACTGAGACGATTGGGATCTGATTTAGCGCACCACTGCGTCGGCTCGACATGCGCTGCGTCACTCCAGTTCGATCCTGAATACTACCTGCAAGTTGCCCACACGCAGCGTCAATATCATCGCCCCGAGTTTTACGGATGGTCGTGACGATACCGGCGTCAAGCAGAACTTTGGCAAACGCAGCGACAGCAACAGCGTTGGAACATTTCAATCCGGAGGCTGGAAACGGATTAAAAGGAATCAAATTAAATTTACAAGTCAAACCGCTTGAGGCATGGATATGCACGAGTGCTACGAGTTGCCGTGCATGCTCTGACTGGTCATTGATACCCTCGAGCATGCAGTATTCGAAAGTTATGAAGTCGCGGGGCGCAAACTGCTGGTAGTGCGCGCAGGCTTTGAGCAACTCATCGATTGGATACTTTTTATTCAACGGAACGAGATCATCTCGAAGCACATCAAAAGGAGCATGCAGCGATACTGCCAATGCAACCGGGCAATCTGCGCCAAGCCGCTCCATCATTGGAACCACACCAGACGTGGACACTGTAACCCGGCGGCGGGACAAACCGTACGCATGATCATCAAGCATGATGCGAAGCGCGGGAAGAAGCTGCGAATAGTTTTGCAGCGGCTCACCCATTCCCATCATCACAACGTTGGAAATTACGCGGTCTTCGCTGTCCGCTTCAGCGCGCAGGGTGCGCTCGGCAAACCACAGCTGCCCAATAATTTCAGCCGTCGTGAGATTTCGGCTAAATCCTTGATGGCCAGTTGAGCAGAACCGGCAGCCCACCGCACAACCAGCCTGCGACGACACGCAAAGTGTTCCACGGTCGCCTTCGGGGATAAAGACGGTCTCGATAACGTCCCCCGCCCCAACATCAAACAACCACTTGACGGTGCCGTCAGACGAATCATGCCTGGACACTACCCTGGGGCCTGCCACTTGAGCCAACTTCGGCAGCTTTTCCCTCAAGGATTTAGCCAGGTCCGTCATTTGCTCAAAACTCGTTGCGCCCCTTTGGTGGATCCACTTGAACAGTTGGGTTGCACGAAATTTCTTTTCGCCCACGCTCTCACAAAACCCCACCAGGCCTTCCAAATCGTAACTGAGCAGATTAACTGTCATAGTCGAATACGGTCCGCCGAAGTGTTCAGGAAAAGCTGTGTCCCAAGTTGAGCCCCGCCTTTCAATGTACTTGATGGCTTAGCGGGAGTAAATATTCATCCCAGGGAAGAAAAAAGCGATTTCAGCCTGCGCGGTATCGACCGCATCGGAGCCGTGCACAGCGTTAGCGTCAATACTCTCGGCAAAATCAGCCCGAATGGTGCCGGCAGCAGCCTTCTTTGGATCGGTTGCGCCCATCAGGTCGCGATTCTTCAAGATTGCGTTTTCGCCTTCAAGTGCTTGAATCATCACCGGTCCCGAGATCATAAAACCAACCAAGTCCTTAAAAAACGGACGCTCTTTGTGCACCCCGTAAAACGCTTCTGCCTCACCGCGCGAAAGATGCGCCAACTTGGCTGCCACCACCTTCAGGCCAGCGGCTTCAAAACGGGCGTAAATTTGCCCAATTACATTTTTCGCAACTGCATCGGGTTTGATGATAGAGAGAGTGCGTTCGATTGCCATTTGCGTTCCTTAACTTTAAATATTGTTCGCGTGTTGCTGTGAAAACTACAGCCTATGAGTTTAACCTGCGCAGCGGTCAAGTCTGAGCTAACACTGGCCTTCTGTGTGGTCAAACTTGCACTCACATAGGCGCAAGTTAGCGGTTTCCCCGGCGGTTGCCTCCGCCGCGATTTACGTTTCCTGCACCGCTACCACCGGGCCCTCTATTTCCACCGGGGCGGGTTCGGTTCTGCCCTTGGCCATCGCGTTGGCGGGTGAGACTATCCGCTCCGATATATCCAAACGATGTTTTCAAAGGATCGGGTTGCGCCGCACCAGTAGTTCGGTCAAAGCGTGGGCTGTTGGCCTGCCGTGCATTCGGAGGGTTCGCCCTGAAGTTAGAAGACCTGCCTGGCTGCGGTCCACCACCAATGTTGCTGCGTGACTGCAGGCCCTGGGAGCCACGACGAGCTGAATTTATACGTTGTGGTCCGGCTCTATCAGTAGCGTCTATCGAAGCGTCATGTGGATCTTCCCGCGTGCGCCGTTCGGAACGATCGGCAGCATTTGTGAGCGCCCAAATTTCTTGCTCATCAAGTTCCACGAACGCGCCTCGTTTCAAGCCGCGCGGCAGCACCATAGCGCCATATCGAATACGAATAAGTCGACTCACCGCATGGCCAACCGCTTCAAACATCCGTCTCACCTCTCGGTTACGGCCCTCAGAAAGAGTGACTTTGTACCAACAATTGGCCCCCTCGCCGCCACCAGCTTCTAACGAGGTGAACTGCGCGTTCCCGTCGTCCAGAGATACTCCCTCCAGCAAACGTTTTTTCTCTTCATTGTTCAACGCGCCCAAAACCCGGACTGCATATTCCCGCTCTAATCCAAAACGCGGATGCATGAGGCGATTTGCAAGCTCACCCGAGCTGGTCAGCAGCAGCAGACCTTCAGTATTCAAATCAAGCCTGCCTACCGACTGCCACTTACCCTGAAACAACTTGGGTAAGCGTCGAAACACGGTTGGCCTGTTTTGTGGGTCATCGTGGGTAACCACCTCACCGGCTGGCTTGTGGTAGGCGATAACGCGAGCTGGCGGTGGGTCGATTCGCACCCGAACCGGTTTACCGTTGACCTTGATTTGGTCGCCAAACTGGATGCGCTGGCCAATGTGAGCTGGCTCGGCATTGACAGAAATACGCCCCTCCAAGATCAACTGCTCCATTTCGAGCCTCGACCCCAAACCCGCCTGTGCCAAGACTTTGTGCAGCTTTGGAGTCTCTGCCTGCGCGCTCAGAACCCGTTTGGGCAGCTCAAGCGAAATATCTGCCTCGTCTGCATCGAACTGCCCCGTAAAAACCTCTTCAAAACGCGTAGCCAAGCTCGCGGCCTTGCCATTCGGCACCAGTTCGTCACTGAGAGATGAGCGTGGTTCAGCAGTATCAGTTACTGGCAATCCCAATATCGCTTCTTTTTGAAGTGCTGCCTGGCTGACGGGCAAGATGGGGCTTAGTCCTTCAGCATTAACAGGTCTGTTCGGATCGCGGGCTTCAGAGCGGTTCATACTTTTGGTCTCTCGGTTTCACCTCGGCAAAAGGTTCGTTTGTTAGAGCCTCAAATTGCGCTTCAGGCGTGGATTCCACAGCAGCTGCGGACACACTAAGCCCAAACTCAATTTGCTCAAGCGCCCCTGATTGCTCGACGCCAATGCCCATTGCCGGAAGCTGGTCAAGCGACTCCAGGCCAAGGTCATCCAAAAATTGCTTCGTAGTCGCGTACAACGCTGGCCTGCCAACCGATTCGCGGTGCCCAATTACGTCTACCCATCCACGGTCTTCAAGCTGCTTGAGAATCAAACTATTGATGGTGACGCCCCGAATGTCCTCCATGTCGCCACGGGTAACCGGTTGGCGATACGCGATGATGGAGAGCGTCTCAAGCGTGGCCCGTGTATATCGGGGTGGTTTTTCGGGGTGCAGCCTGTCAAGATATTCGCGCATGCGGGGTCGGCTTTGAAACCGCCACCCTGTAGCTACCTTGACAAGTTCGACTCCACTATCTGCCCACTCGTTTTGCAGTTCTTCTAGCGCTAGCTTGATACTGTCAAACGCCAGCTCTCCGTCGAACAATACACTTATTTCCCGCAATGGCAAAGGTTGCGGTGCGCAGATAAGTGCAGTTTCGAGGACGCGTTTTGCATCCATCAAGTTCATGATTCTTGGATTCCGAAAAAGTCGGTAATAAACGCAGCTTGGTGCGGCGAACAGTTAACAAGGTGGATGAGCCGAACTGACGGGGCCAGCAGGCCGCTCACGCGCCCCGCTCGACTGGCTCAATTGTATCGTAGGCCAAGGACACCCAACGCAGTCTGCATATCGGGCGGCAAGACCGCTTCATAGTCGAGGGCAAGCTGGGTGGCAGGATGCTTAAAGGCGAGTCGAAATGCGTGCAGTGACTGTCGCTGCATACCGAGCGACGGTTTGCCGCCGTACAGCTCGTCTGCTATTAGGGGGTGGCCCAGCGCGGCCATGTGCACGCGAACCTGATGCGTGCGCCCAGTGTGCAATTTGCATTGCACAAAGCAGTAACCGGGTGCGCTTTCCAGGTGGGTAATGTCAGTTGCGGCTGTTTTTCCCGAGTTTTTCTCGAGGTCGACCACCGCCATCCGCAGGCGATTTTTTGGGTCTCGACCGATGGGAAAGTCAGGATGCTTCGTTTTAGCGCCCTGCCATGCATTGTGGGCCAAAGCCAGATAATTTCTGCTGACGTCACGTGCAGCAATCATCTCAACAAGCTGGTCCATGGTTTGTCTCTGCCGTGCAACCACCATCAAGCCGCTGGTGTCTTTATCCAGCCGGTGCACAATCCCCGCGCGCGGCAAAAATGCAGATCGTGGATCGCGCGCCAAAAGCCCATTGAGCAATGTACCGCTCCAGTTTCCAGGCGCAGGATGCACCACCAACCCGGAAGGCTTGTTGATGATCAACAAAAATTCGTCCTCGAACACAACCTCTAATGGCATAGTCTCCGGCTTAAAAGCTTGGCTTTGCAGAGTCGGCCTCAGCTCAATCGCCAGAGCGTGGCCAGCTTTGACCCTTGCCGATGATTTAGTCAGGGTCAACCCGTTTAGCTGAGCAGCGCCGGCTGCAATTAGCTGCTGCAGATAGCTGCGCGAGAACTCTGGTACCAATGCTCCCAGCGCGACATCGAGCCTTTGCCCATGGCCCTCAATTGGCACGGAGCCATGGCGCAACTCAATTCCAGCAGCCCCAGCGAAGCTCTCCACACCTTCGTGATCCTCGTCAGCATTGGAGTCGAAGAAAGCAGCGCTAGATATAATCGAACTGTTGGTTTTTAAGTCAGTCATTAGTAGGGGTAGCCCAGTATGTTTTCCTTCAAATTATCGGTTTTTCCTGAGGCTTCACGGTTTGCGTCAGTCCTTGCAGGTTTGTGCGTGATTTTTGCCGGCTGCTCGTCCGCACCCATCGATCCTACGAGCAACTGGAGTCCTAACAAGTTGTATGCCGAGGCAAAAGACGAGGCCTCGTCCGGTGCCTACGATAAAGCTATCCCGCTTTTTGAAAAGCTCGAAGGCAGAGCAGCAGGAACACCACTGGCCCAGCAGGCGCAACTTGAAAAAGCCTACGCGCAGTACAAGGGCGGCGAGCAAGTTCAAGCTGTGGCCACTCTTGACAGGTTCATTCGTCTGCATCCGGCAAGCCCTGCGCTAGATTACGCGATGTACCTCAAAGGCTTGGCGAACTTTAACGACAATCTTGGCTTGTTCGGCTCATACACCAGGCAAGACCTGTCAGAGCGCGACCAAAAAGCCGCCAAAGAATCATTTGAATCTTTCAGGGAACTAGCCAGCCGATTTCCAGACTCGCGATATGCGCCTGACGCCCGGTCGCGGATGAGCTACACCGTCAACTCGCTGGCTCAATCAGAAGTTCATGTGGCGCGCTATTACTTTTCGCGCGGCGCATACGTAGCCGCCATCAATCGGGCGCAGACTGCAATCATGGAGTACCGGAACGTTCCGGCCCTTGAAGAAGCTACCTACCTTCTCTACAAGTCTTACGACGCTTTAGGGATGGTGCAACTGCGTGATGATGCCAAAAGGGTGCTGGAGAAAACCTATCCGCAGAGTGAATTTCTGTCCAAGGGTTTCAGGTCAGTGGATAGCCCATGGTACAAACTTTGGTAAGAGCGGAAAGCTTAGCTAGAAGCTGCTGCTCAGATTTCAGCACAGCCATCGGTGGGAGTGCCCTCTGCAGTCTTCGGCCGTAGCCCATCGTAATCAAACGGCTATCGCAGATTACCAACAAGCCCTGATCCGTTTCCCGGCGAATCAATCGCCCGGCACCTTGCTTGAGCGCCACAGCCGCTTCCGGAACAAAGTACTCGTTGAACGCGCTTTTACCTTGAGCCTCAAGAACCTTTGTCCTAGCCTCGGTCATGGGATCGTTCGGCGGAGGAAAGGGCAGCTTGTCAATGATCACCAGCTGCAATGCAGAGCCTGGCACATCAATACCCTCCCAAAAAGATGCTGATGCAACCAAGACGCATCCATTTTTTCCGTTGGTAGTTCCTTCGCGAAAACGCTCAATTAACAGGCGTTTGGGCATGGCGCCTTGTACCAACACCTCAAGATCTCCGTGCTCACCCAGCAGCGTCTGCAAAATCTGACCGATTTGCCTTAGAGATTTCAAGGTCGTGGTCAGCACCAGCGTGCGGCCGCCAAGTTTGCTCGCCCAGAGCGCAGCAGACTCCGCCACTTTTTGCGGATGCGATGGGTCCGCTGGTTTCGGGAAATCGTTCGGAATGTAGAGCGATGCCTGGCTAGCGTAGTCGAACGGGCTGGCAATACGCAGCACTTTTGCGTCCTCTAACCCACAAGGCTGAGTGAACCAACTCAATTTCTCGTCGTCGCCGAGAGTTGCGGATGTAAATATCCACGTTTTTCCGGCCGCTGACGGAGCACCCACGAGGCGTGTTTTCACTGCATCTGCGATGCTCAAGGGGGACTCAACCAGCCGCAACTGTGCGCCAACATCTGCCCAGCGGACAAAGCCTGTTGGATTCGGCAATGAAAAATCCAGGCATCGTTGAGCTAGTTGAGCGGCTCGATCAGACAAACGAACGAAATCTGGTGCAATCTCGCTGACGGTCGCTAGTTGGGAATCCACTTGAACAATTGCGGCATGCAAGCCACTCAGAGCCTTTTTCCAGGCACCCTGATCAATGCCGTCGGGGGCTTCATTGACCCACCTGATCTTGGCCCCCAAAAACAGTTGCCCGGCGCACTGCCGCAGTTCGCGTGCAGCAAGCTCGCACGACCCAACTACCAGCTGCCAATCAACCAGCCCCCGTGCGAATTGCAGTCCCGCAGCCAATACATCCCGGCAAAAATCGAGTAGCTGCCCGGTTGTTAGATTGCTGCCTAAAAATTGCACGCCCGTTTCGTTTAGCTGATGGGCCTCGTCAAAAATCGCTATTCGCACGGTCGGTAACAGCTCCGCTACACCCGATTCACGTACCGCCATATCCGCAAAAAAGAGGTGGTGGTTGACCACCACAATATCAGCAGCAAGGGCCTCGCGTCGCGCCAGATTGACATGACACTCGCGGAACTGCGGGCAGGACGAGCCCAAACAATTTTCACGAGTAGAGCTCACCAATGCAATCAGCGGAGACTTTTCATCAAGCCCGGGGAGTTCGGCCAGATCGCCCACACGGGTTGCTTTGGCCCAGAGCTCTATTTTTGCAATGGAGCGCATCGAAGCTTGATCAAAGGCTCTGGCGTCGTGGCGTGCCAAACCCAGTCGATGCAGGCACAAGTAACTTGCACGCCCTTTTAAAAGTGCCGATTTAACCGACACCCCCAGCGCCTGCACCAAGCGGGGCAGATCTCGGCCAAAAAGCTGATCCTGAAGCGCTTTGGTAGCAGTTGAAACCAAAATGCGCTCGCCACTTAACAATGCGGGCACAAGGTAAGAAAAAGTTTTACCAACACCTGTGCTGGCCTCTACAACCAACACACTCGGGTCGTCAATGGCATCGGCAACCGCCACAGCCATCTCGAGCTGACCGCTACGCGGCACAAATTGCTCGGTTGCGCGGGCCAGCGCACCGCTCGGCTCGAACGCCGCTTTCACTTCATCGGCCAGCCGCATCAGGCGGGCTCGCGCGGATCAAGCAACAGCTCAAGTTGGGAGATTTGGTCGCGCAGTTGCAAGCGTTTTTTTTTAAGCCGCCGCAGCATGATCTCATCGACCGGTACCGCTTGCGCCGCGCCGTCTACCAGCGCGTCAATATCAGCATGCTCGATTTTCAGATCAATCAGGTGGCGCGCAGGCGAATGGTGGTTGAGATTTAAATTGTTTGTCACTTGGTTAGGCCTTGTCTGATAATAAGGCTTCAAACGTTGATAAGCGATCTCATTCCAAACGATTCAAAGCACGATGTCAAAAAGTTACCGAATTTCTGCATCTACCGGCATTCACAAAGGTGACCGAGACTACCAGCAAGATCAAGTTACGTTGATCAGCCATGGGCGAGCTGCCGGGTGCATCTTAGGCATCGTGGCCGACGGAATGGGCGGACGCAGCGGTGGGCGCAAAGCGTCTGATCAGGTCATGATGACCGCCAAGCAATTGTTTGAGCGCTATGCGCCCGAGAGCGACGACACGCAGGCAATGCTCAAACAGATTGTGGAAGAGGCGCACACGGTCATCAAACTAACTGCCATTTCTTCTGAAGAAGAACCGCACAGTACGCTGGCGGCGTTCGTCATTAATCCCGGCGGCGAATGCCACTGGGTACATACGGGTGATTCACGGATTTATCACTATCGTGGCAGCAAACTGCAGCACCGTACCACTGACCATTCTTACGTGCAGTCCTTGGTTGAAAAAGGTGAGATTTCAGAAGAAGAGGCCAATACACATCCGCAATCAAACATCCTCATGGGGTGTTTGGGCACTGAGGAACCCCCACCTATTGCCTACCACGTCATACCCAAACTGACGGCCGGAGACATCCTCATTGCCTGCAGTGATGGTGTTTGGCACTACTTCAACTCAAGTGAAATGGGTTCGGCGCTGTCGATGCTTTCCCCGAGGGAAGCTTCTGAGTTTTTGATTCAAAAAGCCAGATCGCGCGCTAATGGCGGGGGTGACAACCTTTCGATGGCAATCGTCAAACTCGAAGCTTTAGCCTAACGACCAGGCGGCGTAGGTAGCGGCGGAGATTTTGGTTTTCCACTTTGCGAGGTGGTGTACTTTTCCTGACGCTCCTTGGCTCTTCGTTGCTTTGCGTCGAATTTCCTGGCTTCCTCCGCATCCAAAGCCTGCTTTTGTGTGCGGCCTGTTGCCTTGGCCTGATTGGCCACCAAACGACTGGCAGCGCTGCTTTTATTTGCTTGGGCTTGAGCTGCTTTTTCACCGCCAAGCGGCGACAAGCCCTGCGCTTTTTGCGCATCCCGATCACTTTTTGACTGTGCTTTGTTTATTGCTTCGGCGCGAGCATCTGCTTGTGCCTGCTGATTTGCCAAGGTTGATTTTTCTTCGATCTTTTGTAGCTGCTCGGCCCCCTTCGATTTGCGCTCCTGATCATTTAAGGCAACCTCTTGGCGCCTCAGGTCTGCAAACACCTCGAGGCGTCTGGCTTTTACCTCATCCAGACAATCGTTGACCCAAAAACGCTTGTAGCAGGCGCTGTCCTCTAAAGCAAAACCTGCTTGGGCGCGGTTGCGTTCGGCAGCGATTCGGCTCCGTTCAGCCTGCATCTCGGGCTGGGCGAATAGTGTGCCGCCAACAGCAGCCACCAGGCAAAAAATGAAGGCCTTTTTCATATCAATGATGTGTCCACATAGCGCCGCTCCAGCGCCAAAAACGCAGCAGACTGCATTTCATTTAACCGCGAGGCGGTACGTACAAACTCATGTGCCAGCGGCCCTTCGGTATAAAGCGCCTCTGGCGCAACTGCTGCTGACATCACTAGTTTGACACGTCGGTCGTACAGCACATCAATCAGCCAGGTAAAACGGCGGGCCTCAGACGCCATTCGCATCGGCATGGCGGGCACATCGCTCAGCAAAACCGTGTGGAACTGGGCTGCGATTTCCAGGTAATCGTTCTGTGAGCGCGGCCCACCACAGAGCGTTTTAAAGTCAAACCACACCACGCCACCGGCCTTTCTGCAAGCCTGAATTTGACGCGATTCAATGTGCAGCATTGGGTTTTCATCGTGCGACTCTGCAAGCCGCGTGAAGGCGCTGAGCATTTTTGCGTCGGCTTCATCCCCGAGCGGGCAGTGGTACAGATCAAGCTGCTCCAGAGTTTGCCGACGGTAGTCAAAACCGTTGTCAACGTTGATGATTTCCAGATGCTCATTGAGCAAAGCGATGGCGGGCAGTATACGGTCGCGGTGCATGCCGCCAGGGTACAAATCATCGGGTTTGAAGTTTGACGTGGTGACAAACCCTACACCGTGGTCAAAAAGCGCCGTCAACAGCCTGTGCAAAATCATCGCATCGGTAATGTCGGCAACATGAAATTCATCAAAGCAAATGAGCCGGTACCGCTTGGCCATGCGCGCGCCTAGCTCGTCCAGCGGATTCACAGTGCCTTGCAGCTCCCGAAGCTCGCGATGCACCTCCCGCATGAACTCATGGAAATGCAGGCGCGTTTTGCGGCGCAGCGGAACTGCGTTGTAAAAGCAGTCCATCAAAAAGCTTTTACCGCGCCCCACTCCGCCGTAAAGGTAAACACCACGCGGCGTTTGCGGGTGGTTGATGAGCTTTTTGAGCGGGTTGGACCGTTGCGCTTTCAGTTCAATCCACTCGTTGGCACAGCGCTCCAGCGCATCTATGGCCCTGAGCTGTGCAGGGTCCGATACATAACCTCTTGCTATCAGCTCTGCGGCATAGGCCTCTTTAACGCTCACAAGTACAGATTCCGCATTGCTATTAATTTAGTAGCTGCTTACGCCCGTAATTAATGCGCTACAGGCATATTGTATATAAATCCGAAGAATCCTAGAAATTAAGCGTTCGCTTGTCCACAGCTAATGCAGCTTCTTTGGTGGCTTCACTGAGAGACGGGTGGGCGTGGCAAATGCGTGCAATGTCTTCACTGCTGGCTCTGAACTCCATCGCCACCACGCATTCGGCAATCAGTTCACTGGCCATGGGGCCAACGATATGTACGCCCAGTATTTCGTCCGTTGCAGCATCGGCCAGCATTTTCACCATGCCGGTGGTGTCGCCCAATGCGCGCGCCCGACCGTTGGCCAGAAACGGAAAGGTACCGGCTTTGTAAGCGTGACCAGCTGCTTTGAGCTGTTCTTCGGTTTGGCCTACCCAGGCGATCTCAGGGCTGGTGTAAATCACCCACGGAATGGCGTTGAAGTTCACGTGCCCGTGCTGGCCGGCAATGCGCTCGGCCACTGCGACGCCCTCTTCTTCTGCCTTGTGCGCCAGCATGGGGCCGCGCACCACGTCGCCAATCGCCCACACATTGGGCAAGTTGGTCTTGCAGTCACCGTCGACCAAAATTGCGCCTCGCTCGTCCAGCGCCAAACCCACGGCTTCAGGCGCAAGGCCAATGGTGTTGGCCACCCGGCCAATCGACACCACCAGCTTGTCAACTTCAAGCAATTGGGCTTCGCCTTTAGCGTTGGTGTACGCGACTGACACACCTTTTTTGCTGGACTTGATTTCGCCGACTTTCACCGCCATTTCAATCTTCAAACCTTGTTTGGTGAAGGCTTTGTGGGCTTCTTTGGCGATCTGCTGGTCAACAGCGCCTAAAAACGTAGGCAAGCCTTCCAGCACCGTTACGTCAGCGCCCAAACGCCGCCAGACTGAGCCCATTTCCAGGCCGATCACACCAGCGCCTATCAGGCCAAGCTTTTTCGGAACTTCAGTCATGCGCAGCGCGCCGTCATTTGACAAGATGTTCAACTCATCAAAAGGCGCTCCGGCCAACGCGCGCGCGTTTGAGCCAGTGGCCACAATGATGTGCTTACCTTCAACGATTTCCTCAGCAACGCCAGCCACCTTGATTTCGTACAAACCTTCTTTAGCCGCTGCAAAAGACCCACGGCCATGAAAAAACGTCACTTTGTTCTTTTTGAACAAATACAGAACGCCATCGTTGTTTTGCTTGACGACGGTGTCTTTGCGCCCGATCATTTTGCCCAGGTCAAGGCTTAGACCTTTGACCTCAATACCGTGATCGGCAAAGTGAAGGCCAGCATGCTCAAAGTGCTCTGAAGATTGCAGCAAAGCCTTCGACGGTATGCAACCAGTATTGGTGCAGGTCCCGCCAAGCGCAGGGCCCCCCTTGTCGTTTTTCCATTCATCGATGCACGCTACGCTAAAGCCGAGCTGCGCTGCACGAATGGCGGCGATGTAGCCGCCAGGGCCACCGCCGATGACGATGACGTCGAATTTTTTCATTTAATTAATTCCGAAATCTTGTCAAAAATAGATCTAGCCCAATCAGGCGCAAAAATCGTAGTAGCAAGCGCTTTTTTTGTGACTACCTCTACTTTGGTGACTTCTGGCTGCACCGCATCCACAAATATTGCAACATTTTCCCCGTAACTAAAAGCAGAAATCCCCCTCTGTGCAACCGCATATCCTTCTGCCTTGTTGTCTGCGACGTAATCGATCCCCGCGTTCTTGACCGCAGCTGGCAACACTTGCCAGACCCTTTCTGCTGAAACTGGAAAGCTCTGTGAAACGCCAGTACCCTTACCAGCTTTTGCATCAGCAAGAGTTGAGCACCCGCCGATCAGCGCCATGACGCACATCGAAGCAGACAATAGCCAAAGTCGAATAAACCGCATTTTCATTTCTCATTTCTATATTAAATATCAAACAACAAGCGTGACGGGTCTTCCAGCGCTTCTTTCATTGCGACCAGGCCCAGCACGGCCTCGCGGCCGTCGATGATGCGGTGGTCATAGCTCATGGCAAAGTAATTCATCGGGCGAACGACGACCACACCGTTTTCAACCATTGCGCGGTCTTTGGTGGCGTGGACCCCGAGGATGGCGGACTGCGGCGGGTTAATGATGGGCGTGGACATCATGGAGCCAAACGTGCCGCCGTTGCTGATCGAGAACGTGCCGCCCGTCATGTCTTCAATACCCAGCTTGCCGTCACGGGCCTTGACGCCGTATTCAGCGATTTTCTTTTCAATGTCGGCAAAACTCATCTGATCGGCGTTGCGCAAAATCGGCACTACCAAGCCACGCGGTGAGCCAACGGCAATGCCAATATCAAAGTACCCGTGGTAGACGATGTCGTTGCCGTCCACTGAGGCGTTGAGCATCGGGAATTTTTTGAGAGCGTGTACTGCAGCTTTGACGAAAAAGCTCATGAAGCCAAGCTTTACGCCGTGCTCTTTTTCAAACTTTTCCTGAAAGCGTTTGCGCATATCCATCAGCGGAGCCATATTGACTTCATTGAATGTTGTCAAGATGGCATTCGTCGATTGCGATTGCAGCAAGCGCTCGGCAATACGGGCACGCAGGCGGCTCATCGGCACGCGCTGCTC
>JANPDQ010000388.1:0-5213 GCA_031431575.1 Polaromonas sp. | reverse complement strand
TGATGAATTCATCGGCTGCAAAAATGATGGGGTCGCCCTTTTTTTGCGCAATAGAAAACGGCACGATTTCATCTTTGAATTTACCAGCGTCTTGTGCAGCGGCGGCTTTTTGTTGACTGGCCAAGGCCAGCGCATCTTGCATGTCGCGCGAGATTTCGTACTTTTTCGCCACGTTTTCAGCCGTAATTCCCATGTGGTACTGGTTGTACACGTCCCACAGGCCGTCAACAATCATGCTGTCGACCATCTTCCAGTCGCCCATGCGCTGGCCGTCGCGCGAGCCATTGAGTACGTGGGGCGACATGCTCATAGACTCTTGGCCACCTGCAATCACGATTTCGCTGTCACCCGTGGCAACCGACTGCGCGGCCAGCATCACGGCTTTCAGGCCTGAGCCGCAAACGGCATTGATCGTCAGGCCAGGAATACCATGCGGAAAGCCTGCTTTGAGCACGGTTTGGCGGGCCGGGTTTTGGCCCACGCCAGCGGTCAGCACCTGGCCCATGATGATTTCACCGATGGCGTCGGCGCTGAGTTTTGAACGCTCCAGCACGGCTTTAACGACGGCTGCACCTAGGTCGGTGGCTGGCGTTTTGCTAAGTGCGCCGCCAAATTTGCCTACTGCTGTGCGGGCTGCTGAAACGATGACGATGTCTTCCATGGTGTCTTTCCTTTTTTGAGTTAAAAATTTAAACGAAGCGGGTGGAGGGGAAAGTTTCCAACGCAAAGGCGCAAAGTTGCAAAGGTCGCCAAGCATTCAACTCAAAATTTTTACTTTGCGTTCTTTGCATCTCTGCGCCTTTGCGTTGGAAGCTGAATTCAGGCTTTAGCCTTGACATAGCGGCCCGGCGCGGACTCGATAACTTTGTGTTTAGTACTGCCAAACTTTTTAGGCGCAGCAACTTGTTTGCCAGCATGGACCCTGAGCCAATTCGACCAGTCTGTCCACCAGCTGCCTGGGTGCTCGGTAGCGGTTTTTAGCCAATCGGGCTGCTGCGCCGGGAATTTGTTGGCGGGGAGTTTGTCGTTGGTCCAGTAGCTGCGTTTGTTTTTAGCTGGCGGGTTGATCACACCTGCAATGTGGCCAGAAGCGCCCATCACAAAACGCTTTTTACCCGGCAAGTGCTGGGTAGAGGCATACGCCCCGCCAATCGGCACGATGTGGTCTTCACGCGAGCCGTAAATGTAGGTTGGCATGTCCAAATGCCCGAGGTCAATTTTTTGCCCACATACCGTCAGCTTGCCGGGGCTGATCATGCTGTTTTCAAAATACGTGTTGCGCAAGTACCAGGCGTAAAACGGGCCGGGCAAGTTGGTTGAATCGCTATTCCAGTACAGCAAGTCAAACGGAGGCGGCGTTTCACCTTTCAGGTAGTTGCCCACAACGTAGTTCCACACCAAATCGTTGGGCCGTAAAAAACTGAAGGTTGACGCCAACTCCTGGCCCTTGAGCAAACCGCCCTTGCCCATTTCGTTTTCACGCTGCGCCACGCTTTGCTCATCGATGAAAATATCAAGAATTCCGGTGTCGGAAAAGTCCAGCAAAGAAGTTAGCAGCGTAAGGCTGGCGGCTGGCTTTTCACCCCGCGCACCGAGCACTGCCAATGCGGTTGACAAAATCGTGCCGCCCACACAAAACCCGAGGGTATTTATGGTCTTGGCGCCAGTGATTTCCTGCACCAAAGCTATGGCCTTGATAGCAGCGTGCTCAATGTAGTCGTCCCAGGTTTTGCTGGCCATAGACGCATCGGGGTTACGCCAGCTCACCACAAAGGTGCGATGCCCTTGCGCGACGGCGTATCGAATCAGCGAGTTTTCGGGCTGCAAATCCAGAATGTAAAACTTGTTGATGCAGGGCGGCACCAGCAAAAACGGTATTTCGTGCACCGTCTTCGTCAAGGGTTTGTATTCCAGCAGCTGAAAAAACTCGTTTTCAAACACCACAGCACCTTCAGTGGTGGCGACGTTTTTGCCAACTTCAAACAGGCTTTCGTCCGTCATCGACACATGGCCTTGCTGCATGTCGTTAAACAGGTTTTTCATGCCCTGCCCAATGCTTTGGCCTTGCGTGTCAATTGCTTTTTTAATCGCGTCAGCGTTCAGCGCCATGAAGTTGCTGGGCGCAGTGGCGGCCAATGATTGCTCAATGGCAAACCGCACCCGGGCCTTGGTTTTGGCGCTGCCCTCAACTGCATCGGCCAGCGCCATCAGAGCGCGCGAGTTCATCAAATAAGCGGCTGCAGAAAATTTGGACACCGGGTTGTCGTTCCAGGCAGCGGCAGAAAACCGGCGGTCAGGCGCTGCCGGAATCGCACCACCGGCTTGCACGCTTTGGTTCCACAATTGCGTCGCATCATGCAGGTAGCTTTGCTGAATTTCCATCAGCTTGGCTGCATCAAACGTCACCTGCGGCACTGCGCTGCTACCAGCGCCGGAGAACTGCTGAAGCGAGCCCAGGAGGGACTCTTGCATCTGCCCGGTCATTTTTAGCCAGTTTGGGTCAAAATTGGTCAACTGTATGTCTCCGCTTGCGCTTAAATTTTGCGCTTGTAGCCTCAAGTATCTTAGGATTCGGCGTCTATTTTCTGATTCAAGTCAACTATTAAAGAACTTTTATGTATTTGATCGTGATTGCCTGGATTTACGTTGTGCTGATGATGTCGGTGGCGGAAGCAACCAACAGCAGCGGCACGGTGTTGGGCGCGATCGTGACCTTTTTGCTATACGGCGTTGGTCCGGCGGGGCTGGTGGCTTACCTGATGGGCGCGCCAGCGCGCAACAAACGCAATAAAAAGCGACGCCAGGAAGAAGAGCTGGCGTTTGCAAATCAGGCAAACCCTGCACCAGAGCAGGCGGCTTCGTTAGCGTCAGTCCAACCAGATGCAGGCAGCCATGCGGCCTGTAGTATTAAAACCGTTGCCGAGGCCATTCCCAGCGACGCCAGCGTCGCGCCGGTGCGAAAAGAAACTTGACGGGTTACTGGCCGTGCACCACTGCTGACTGGAGTCGTTGCCGTAAATCTGCGTGACCCCCAAGGCGCGCAACCGCAGGCGCGCCAAGCCAGCCAAATCGGCGGTGTATTTGCCTTCGGGGTGCGGCTTGAAACACGCAGCAGAACCTGCATGGCTGGCAACGAACGCGGCCATCACCTCAGGCCCGACCTCGAAAGCAACTGGCCCAATGCACGGACCTAACCATGCTATTATTTCAGGAGCTGCTTGCGCCTGATTTTTCTGGGCTATAGCCCTAAATGATGCATAAATGGTCGCTGCAGTGGCCTCCAGCACCCCGTACCCGCCAGCGCCAGCCAGCCCGCGCCAGCCCGCATGGGCAGCGGCCACCACCGAACCGCAACGGGTGGTGAACATCACCGGCAAACAATCTGCCACCATGATGGTGCAAGCCAGGCCCGGCTGCGTGCAAACGCAAGCATCCGCGACCGTGCCGTCTGGCGTGACTGTAGCAAGGCTTTCAACGCCCACGCCATGAATCTGTTTTAAAAATACCGGGCGGCTACCAATGGATTGCTGCAGCGCAGCTCGGTTGGCGGCAACATCATCAGGCGCATCGCCCACGTGGTCGCCCAGGTTCATGCTGTCCCAAGGCGCACTGGACACGCCGCCCAGGCGGGTGGTAAAAACTGCTCGCACATTTGTCGGCGTTGGCCAGTCGGGCTGCACCCAGCTGGGCGGCATCACAGCAGGCTCAGGCTTCAAAATCCGGGCAACCTGACGGCTGCGCTTTTTGGAATGCGGGCAGCGCCATGCAAGCATCAAACGCGGCCATGGTGCGCGGCAAGCCGCTCAAGTCTGTGTCAAAACGGCGTGCATTGAAGATTTGCGGTACCAGGCAACAGTCGGCCAGCGTGGGGCTGTTCCCATAGCAATACGTCGAAGGAGGTAGCTGTGCTAATTGCCTTTCAAACGATTCCAAACCCTCCCGGCACCAGTGGCGGTACCAGGTGTTTTTGACTTCTTCATCCACTTTCATCTCTTTGCTTAAGTACTTCAGCACACGCAGGTTGTTGACCGGATGGATCTCGCACGCAATCGATTGGGCCAATGCCCGCACTTTGGCGCGCCCAGCAGCGTCGGCTGGCAACAGCGCGGGCATGGGGTGCTGCTCGTCCAGGTATTCAATGATGGCCATCGACTGCGAGAGCTTGAGGCCATCGACTTCAAGCAGCGGCACCAGGGCATCGGCAGCTAGCGCCGTGTAGGCTTCTTTTTTATGCTCTCCTTTGGCCAAATGCACGGGAATGTAGTCGTAATCCAGGCCCTTGAGCGCCAGGGCAATACGAACGCGAAATGAAGCGGAAGATCTGAAATAAGAGTGAAGTTTCATGTGTAAAGCATAAGCTGAAAATCGCATTGTTCAGGGCTGCACACCAATCGCGTGGGTGACTGGCTTGCCCAGCAGGTCGCGTTACTATGCAGCATTTTCACCCCTGCACGGAGACTTCCATGACCAGCCCGACAACACTCACTGCGCTTGTAAACCACCAAGTCCGTCTCGCCAGCCGCCCATCTGGCCTGCCTACCGCTGCCAACTGGAGCTTTACTGAAGAAGCGGTGCTAGAGCCCGGCCCCGGCGGCGTGCTGGTCAAGTCGCTGTATTTGTCACTTGACCCGGCCATGCGTGGCTGGATGAACGAGGGCAAAAGCTACATTCCGCCAGTTGAAATTGGCGCGGTGATGCGTGCTGGCGGTGTGGGTCAGGTCGTCGCATCTAACAACCCGGCCTTTGCCGTAGGCGACTACGTCAATGCTGGGCTGGACGTGCAGGAATATTGCCTGATCACGCAGGAAAACATCAAGCGCAGCGGCATTTTTAAAGTTGACCCAAGCCTGGGCCTGACAACCTGGACCAACGTGCTGGGCATGCCCGGAATGACAGGCTTTTTCGGCCTGATGGAAGTGGGCATGCCCAAGGCGGGCGAAACGGTAGTCGTATCAGGCGCGGCAGGCGCAGTAGGCCAAACTGTTGGCCAAATTGCCAAACTCAAAGGCTGCCGCGTGGTGGGCATTGCGGGCGGCAAGGCCAAGTGCGACTGGGTGGTTAACGAGTTGGGTTTTGATGCGTGTATTGACTACAAAAACGGCGACGTGCGTGCCGGGCTGAAAGAGCATTGCCCGAAAGGCGTTGACATTTACTTTGACAACGTAGGCGGCGAAATTCTAGACATGGTGCTGGCCAAAATCACCCGTGGCGCA
>JANPDQ010000387.1:0-3748 GCA_031431575.1 Polaromonas sp. | reverse complement strand
ACACACCCTGAATACGCGGTGTCGATGGCGCAAACCTTTGAGCTGACCGCTGCCAACGCCCTGCTGCTGCGCGGCACCGAAGGCGAAGTAGTAGCCGACGCGCGCCGCATGCCGCAAATGGAAGGGTTCATCAACGGCCAGCGCACATTGCTCCAAGAACTGCAAGCGGGCACGCTGGCCACCCTGCCCGACCTGCCGAAAATACCGGATGCGCTCAGCACAGCCGCTTACATTCAGGCGGTCATGGCGGGCAGCGAGCCAGTTCCGAGGTCAATCGCCATGCAGGTGGAACACATCTTGCGTCTGGTTAAACAACTATGAAAAACGATATTTCCGGCAAGTGCACATTGGTAGGCGCAGGTCCAGGCGACCCAGAATTGCTCACCCTCAAGGCGCTCAAAGCCATTCAGGCTGCCTCAGTGCTGTTTGTTGACGATTTGGTGAACCCTGAAATCGTTGCGTTTGCCAGCCCCAACGCCCGTATCGTCCATGTTGGCAAGCGCGGCGGCTGCAAGTCCACGCCGCAGGCTTTTATTGAAAAGCTGATGGTCATGGCGGTCAAGGAAGGCGACAACGTGGTGCGCCTTAAAGGCGGCGACCCCTTCATTTTCGGCCGGGGTGGTGAAGAAATTGAGGCGCTGCACGCAGCAGGCATTGAAGTAACTGTGGTCAACGGAATCACGTCAGGCCTGGCCGCCATGACGTCATTGGGCGTGCCGCTCACGCACCGCGAACACGCGCACGGCGTAGTGTTTGTCACTGGCCACGCCAAACCCGGCGACGCAGGCACCGACTGGGCGCTGCTGGCCGCAACGGCTGCCCAGGCCAAGCTCACGCTGGTGGTCTACATGGGCGTTACCGGCTCAGAGCAGATTCAAAATGAATTGCTGATGGGCCTACCAGGCAGCACGCCCGTGGCCATCATTCAAAACGCCAGCCTGCCTACGCAGCGGCATGCGGTTTGTACTCTGGGCAGCCTGCGCGCCACCATCGACCGTGAAGCCCTGCAAAGCCCCAGCGTGATCGTGGTGGGTGACGTGCTGCAAGGCTTGGCAGCTGTTGCTACCGATGCATATGCCAGGCAATGGCAGGCCTAAAAAGAGACCAACAGGGTTTCTAGAAATTCAGATGTTCGGGATGAAGTGCAAGGCGCACGGAGCGCAGCACACCGGAATGCACTTGTGTGCATGAGGATTGCGAGCACCGCGCAACGCCACAATTCGCCCGAAAAATGAGTTTATACAAGTGCCTTATCGTTGCGGGATACGGTGCCGCGCTATGTGCGGCCCACCGTCATTCATCTCAGCAGGCCGCAGGGCAGCATGTTTGGTCACCCGCCCGGCCATGCGTTTCCTCCACATGCGAAATGACGACGCTTTCATCTCACTGCGCATCAGCGCCACAACAGCCGATTCATTTAGCCCAAACTGCGCCTGAATCGCTTCAAAGGTAGTGCGGTCTTCCCAAGCCATTTCAATGATGCGGGAAATATCAGCGGGGCTCAATGGACTTGTCATGGCCTCAGGTTACCTCAGCGCAGGCGGCGGCTTCTAAAATAAGGTTTACGGTGGCAATGCAAATGCTATTTAATTAATAGCTGCTTGCGCCCATATTTATTGGACTAGAGGCTGATTTGAACTACAATTTTGACGTTGTCATCATCGGTGCAGGTGCGGCTGGGCTGTTTTGCGCTGGCGTGGCTGGCCAGCGCGGTTTGCGCGTACTGGTGATTGACCACAGTGAAAAAATCGCTGAGAAAATCCGCATTTCAGGCGGCGGGCGCTGCAACTTCACCAACCGTGACGTCTCGCCCGCTAATTTTTTAAGCGACAACCCGCACTTTTGCCGCTCGGCGCTGGCTGGCTACTCGCCGCAAGACTTCATTGCGTTGCTGCAAAAGCACCAGGTGGCTTTTCATGAAAAGCACAAGGGGCAACTTTTTTGCGACACGTCGGCGCAAGACGTTATCAACTTACTGATGGCTGAGTGCGATGCGGGCAATGTAGAGCGCTGGCAGCCCTGCAGCGTTAAAAATATAGTATTTTCGGCCTCTAGCGCAAGTAACACAGGCGCAAGCAGCTATCAAATTCATACTGACCGTGGCTTGGTGGAGACGCCGCAAGTGGTCATTGCCACCGGCGGTTTGTCGATTCCGGCGATTGGCGCGACTGATTTTGGCTACCGCATTGCCGCGCAGTTTGGCCTGCGCATGGTTGCGCCACGCGCTGCGCTGGTGCCTTTGACATTTGACGGCGCAGCTTGGGCACCGTTTGCGCAACTGGCCGGGCTGGCGCTACCAGTGTTGATTGAAGCGGGCGATATTGACGCCACGCCCAAGCAGCGCAAAAAGGCCGTGGTGTTTGCTGAAGACTTGCTCTTCACGCACAAAGGCCTGAGCGGCCCGGCCGTGCTGCAAATTTCGAGCTTTTGGCGCGAAGGCCAAGGCGTGCGAATCAATTTGGCGCCGGGTGTGGACATGCCGGCCACGCTGCTCGCGGCCAAGGGCAGCTCAAAAAAACTGATTTCCAACGAACTGGCAAGCGTGGTGCCCAGCCGCCTGGCAGACGCATGGGCAGGCACTGATGCAGCCCTGCAGCGCCCGATTGTGGATTCCACCGACAAAGCACTGCTTAACCTCGCCGACCGCCTGGCCGACTGGCGCTTGACCCCCACCGGCAGCGAAGGCTACAAAAAAGCCGAAGTCACCGCAGGCGGCGTAGACACGCGCGATTTATCGTCCCAAACCATGGAATCCAAGCAGCCAGGCCTGTACTTTATTGGCGAAGTGGTAGACGTTACCGGCTGGCTCGGTGGCTACAACTTTCAGTGGGCTTGGGCTAGCGGGTTTGCTTGTGGGAATGCGCTGGGCCACAGCTCCTGATACCAAGTTGGAAGGTGTGCGCCTTGATCCGCAACGGCCTCGGCGTATCCTCCTCCGCGAATGTCCCCCGCCCTCCGGGCTCCTCCTTGATTTCGCTGCGGAAGACACACCGCATCCATTGCTGACAGGGTTTTCTTACGTCGTAAGCCTAGAAACAGGAGAGCGGTTTGCCCGAGTGTTTTGCGGAGGTCAAGGAGGAGCGCGAAGCGCGGGGGACACGTAGCAGAACACTCGGGCACACCGCTCGCTTCCAATAAGGCGACCAATCCTAGAGCTGGCGATTACAAAAGCAGGCCATACAAGCCAGGTAAACCTCGCCTTGATAGCGCTTTCCCCCAAACAAAAGGCAGTTTTTTCGAGTTTGGACTGCTATACTCTTAGGCTTTGCTAGCAAACCCGCATCTGGCTAGATTCTGATCAAATCATCGGCTTAAAGATGCACACTTTTTGGACCTTCTGAACAATGACGACTATTCGCGTAAAAGACAACGAGCCATTTGACGTAGCGCTGCGCCGCTTCAAACGCACTATTGAAAAGCTTGGCTTGCTCACAGACTTGCGTGCACGCGAGTTTTATGAAAAGCCAACCGCAGAGCGCAAGCGCAAAAAGGCTGCAGCTGTGAAGCGCAACTACAAGCGCATTCGCTCCATGCAGTTGCCGAAAAAACTGTTCTAAACAGTTTTTCAGCCAACCGCAAAAAAGCCCGCATGAGTCAACCCTGCGGGCTTTTTACCTTTTAAATACCCAGATAATGGGCCTTTGTTAAAGCCACTGTTGCTCAAGAGATGCCCATCATGCTGCTAAAAGACCAAATCACCGAAGACATGAAAACCGCCATGCGCGCCAAAGACACACAGCGCCTGGGC
>JANPDQ010000386.1:0-2990 GCA_031431575.1 Polaromonas sp. | reverse complement strand
GCTGCTGCGCGCTGTGGGTGTTGACTTGCCAATCTACCCCGGCAAAGGCTACAGCGCCACCTTCAAAATACTCAAGCCCGCGCTGGCCCCGCTCGTCAGCACGATTGACGATGAAGTCAAATGCGCCATCAGCCGCTTGGGACAACATTTGCGCGTAGCAGGCACGATTGAAGTGGGCGGGTATGACTTGTCGCTCACCACGCCGCTGGCCAAAGCGCGCTGCGCCATGCTGGCCAGGCGCATTGAAGAAGTGCTGCCAGGCGTGTGCGACACCCGCCTGGAAGAAAACGGCGGCGCGCCCCATTTCTGGACTGGCCTGCGCCCCGCCACGCCCACCAATATTCCTTACATTGGCAAGACCAGCGTGGGTAAATTGTGGGTAAACGCGGGGCACGGCACACTGGGCTGGACGCACGGTGCGGGCTCGGGCAAGGCGCTGGCCGAACTGATCAGCGGCGCGCAGCCTGACATGGCATTCAAGTTTTACGGTGCCGACAAGCATTAGGGCGCGAATCCTACGAATTTGTCAGGGCATCGGCAGGCGGTCGAAACCAAAAGAGCGTATTCTGTAGCTTATGTTGCAGTGCAGCAATTGGTGCGGCGCAAGTTGCAGCACCTGTGGCCCGCTGCGCACGCCACCCCATTTTTTTGAGAGGCTCAACCATGCCAAGTTCACTTACCCGTTCCCTGTTGAAAGCCACCGGCCTGACCCGTATGGGCCGGCTGATGGACGCCACCCGCCTGATCCAGCGCGCGCTTGGCGGCGCTGGGATGCCAGCGGCCAAACCCGCTGCCAGCCCGATGGCCCGACCGATGCCGAAGACCAGCGCCGAAACGTTGCCCGACACCATTATCTTGCCGCCACCGCGCAGCGAGCCGCAGCCCGCCGCCAACGACGACGTAATGCGCCGCCCCGCTCACCCGAATTTTTCAGAGCAAAGCTTTGCCTTTGAAGGCAAAACCTACCCGTACCGCCTGTTTGTTCCCAAGCTGGCCGATGCGTCTGAAGACGGCGCCAAGCGCTCTTTGATGCCGCTGGTGGTGCTGTTGCACGGCTGCAAGCAGGACGCGCTTGATTTTTCAAAAGGCACGGCCATGAACGTACTGGCTGGCAAAGAACAATGCCTGGTGCTGTACCCCGAGCAAATCAGCAGAGCCAACCTGCAGATGTGCTGGAACTGGTTTGAGCCCGGCCACCAGCAAGAAGGCCTGGGCGAGCCCGGCATGATCACCGCGCTTACCCGCCAGGTAATCGATAGCGACTTCAACGGCCGCCGCGCCGACCCCAGCCGCGTCTACATTGCGGGCTTGTCCGCTGGTGGGGCCATGGCCGCGGTGGTGGCAGGCTTGCACCCCGAATTGTTTACCGCGCTGGGCGTGCATTCTGGCCTGCCAGCAGGTGCTGCCAGCAACGTGATGACGGCTTTTCAGGCGATGAGAATGGGAAGCAGGGGCGACGGGCAGAACGCATCCGCCATGCCAACAATCGTTTTTCACGGTGACGGCGACACCACAGTACACCCCAGCAACGGTGAGAACATCGCACTCGACGCGCTGGCAGCCCAGGAAAAAGCCGACACGCCACTCATCAAAACCCAGTCTGCCACCTACCCCGACGGCGACCAAGCCGAGCGCAACGACAAACCCATCGAACTCACCCGCTACGCCAACGCTGACGGCAAATCGTTCATTGAATACTGGAGTATCAACAACGGCCCCCACGCCTGGTCAGGCGGCAGCAAAGAAGGCAGCTACACCGACCCCGACGGCCCATCAGCCAGCAAAGCCATGCTGGCGTTTTTCCTGCAGCATAGGAAGTAGGGGATTTGTCCACGTTTGGCCTTTTTTGCCTGTTTTCAGCATAAAAAAGGCCTGCAGCCCAATAAATACAGGCGCAAGCAGCTATTAAGTTTGAGTAGTTTGCGGCGAGGGCAGTGAAGCACGGCCTTAGTGAAAAGCAACGATCGGGCGCACCGCACCACTCAGCGGAACGCGGTCAACCCAATCCAACTAACTTGAAAAGCCGCTTCTTTGTCAAAGATTCGTTTTACTTTTGCTTTTTGGGACGGGCGGCCACTGCTGCGAGCTGTGTAGCAAACGGAGAATTTGTGTAGTTTGTCCCTTGGCCCGAAACACCGCAACAAGTGGCGTTTTAGAGATCACCAGCTCACGGGTGCCACTCTTACGGCCTGGTCGGCCGGAGATCGGCGGATTCGCTACCAATACCTGTACTTGGTGCTCGATCTCGTTACCTTGCGAAATCGCGGCCAGCGGGTTGTCCCTGGCTATATGGTCAATCTGTGCGTCCCGGTTGGCGATGGCGGTGGGTAGCCATTCCAGAATCAAGCAACTCCCCCGGCCAGCTGGACCAATTCGGCCCGCCTCTTGGCCCAACCGGCCTTGGCGTCAACATTTGAGACCCATTTAGTCGCCGGATCGTCGGCTTCTTTGATGGCTTGATCTATCTCGTCACTAAACCACTTGTCGTAAGCCGCCGCCTGGTGGGCGTGCTTCAAACGCTCAGAAGCGGCAGCGTTGGTGCGCAGTGTTTTGCCAGGGTCAAATTGCGACGCGTCCACTTGGTACTGGTGCAATCCAATGCCGCGCAGAAAACTGTCCAGAGTGTCCAATTTACGGAAGATACGGATCTGGCCGCGCTTGATGGCCAAGGCGCGGCTTACCTTGCCGTAGCGCACCACAACCTCCCAGCCGCCCGGCTGACCAATAACGGTAGCTTCATGAACAGCACCGGCTTGCACAAGATTTACGAGCGTAGCTTGATCGATGGTTTCAGAGGTAAGCATGCTTGCACCTTTACAGACAAATTTTTATAAGTTCAGATCCCATTTTACTATGCATTGGTCTGCGTACCATTATAAAAATTACTGGCGTGTGGGCATGATGCCCGCTGCAAAACCCACAACTGTAATGAAGCAGTTGTATGGGGGAAGGCACGTTTGCAAAGAATGTGGGCGGTAGTCAGTGCCCTT
>JANPDQ010000385.1:0-1714 GCA_031431575.1 Polaromonas sp. | reverse complement strand
CGGCTGCAGCGTGACTTCGGTGGCGTAGTCGGTGTTGGTGGCCAAGCCCATGAAGCTGCCCGCTTTGGCGCGGGTGTCGCGGTATTCAGGCAAATAACGGCCCGCCTGGCGCATTAACCACACCGGTGTGTGCTCGGTGGCTTGGCGCATGCACGCGCGGATGAAGGTGTCGTTTTGAAGGGGTGCGTACATGGCTTTGAAGGGGTTGGTGGTTGGCGCAGGCTGCTGTTGTCGTCAGACTTTTTACATTATCCGCGAGGACGCAACACGCAACACACAAGAGTGCGCCTCTACTGCAGGCTGTCTGGGTGGCGAAGCAACAGGCGCTCCAGCGCATTCAATGTGTTGTAAGAGTCGGCAAAATCCGCAAAAAGCGCCGCGTCGCTTGGGGCTGCTGCCTGGCCTTGCCAGTCTGCCCGAAAACGGTCAAATATCTGCGCGAAGCTTCTTTGGCCATCTACCAGCGCCAGAAGCTTGGCACCGTAGCGCCCGGGGTCCACCATCACCGACACGCCCGAGTGCTGGTGGTGCAACATGAAAGGCTTGCCGTGATTGGTGTCAAAAACGCGCGCGGCATCTGCGCCGGTCAGTGGCTCATGGTAGAAAAACGGAATGTACTGCGCGTCGCCATAGGGCGCGGTGCAGTCCGCGCTGCTCGTGGCGTACAGCGAATGCGTGATGATGTTGCCCGCCATCAGCTCGGCCATTTCGTACTGCTCACGAAGCGGGCGCTGGCGCAGCTGCGCGGCAATGGCGGGCGGCTTGCCGCCCAGCACCATGTGCGGCAAATACGGAGCGCGGCCACGCTGCACATCTGAAAAACTTAAGTGCATGCGGTGGCCACTCAGCGGGCCGTTACCCGTGTTGTAGCCCAGCCAGTCGAAAAGCTCGCCCACCGTGTAGGCGCGGTCTTGAGAGTGCAGCAGCAAGTCATAAATGCCGGCGTCGCCCATGTTCTGGTCGTGGTGCAGGTCCTGGCTGCGCACAAACCAGTTGCTGGGCGGCAGGCTGGCCAAAATGTCTTTGGTGTGGGCAATCTCTTTTTGCACATCGCCAGGCTGCGCGCTGCCCTGGTTGACCAGCCGCATCAAGGCTTGCATCTGGTAGACCGCCGTACGGCCCGTGGTGGCGTACACCATCAGGCCCATAGCGCCCGCGCTGTTTCCAATTGCCTCGCCCGCGCTCTTGCCATTGCTGTCGCCAGTCGGCTTGAGCACGCTGCGCAGCGCGTTGAACCCCGCGTCTGGGTCGGCCAAATGGTGCAGCACGCCGCTGCAGTTGATGTAGTCAAATTCGCCCAGCCCAAGCGTGGGAAGGTTCAGCAGCGAGTCATGCACCCACGTGATGTTGGTCAGGCCCCGAATGTTTGCGCGCGCTTGCGCAATCGCAATGCTGGCTTGGCTCATGTCCAGGTGCACGATTTGCGCGTTGGTACTTCGCAGCTGCTCCGCCAAAAAAATGGTGGCGTCGCCGGTCCCGCCGCCCGCTACCAAGGCCCTGAAGCCGTTTTTAAAAGACTGCTTTCCGGCAAAGCAGTAATGGTTGATCATGGGCAGATCTTCCAGCCACGTCTGCGCCAGCCGCGTACGGTCTTCTTCAGGGTTGCAGGGCGGGTACGGCAAAGCCTCGTATTGGTTTCTGACGGCGGGCAAAAAGTTGGTCGGTTGCTGCATCAAGATCGGCACCTGTAATTAAGCGGTGCCGCTATTGTCAG
>JANPDQ010000384.1:0-2584 GCA_031431575.1 Polaromonas sp. | reverse complement strand
ACGGTTTCGCGGTCGGCACGGCTGGCAACCGCGTTCACCACTGCGCCCCCGGGTGCGTGCGCTGCAACACTTGCATGGGAGCCAGCATGTGGCTCAGGTGTTCGGTGTGCAAGCCGCGCTTGCCGCCTTTTTGATGGCCGGTGTAATCGGGCATTGCCAGTGTCGCGCGCGTCAGCACGGTTTTGACGGCGTGATGCCAAGGTTCAGCCAAGCTGCTGGCCGCTGGGCACAAGCCAACAGCCGCACAGTGCGCGTCGATATCATCAGACTCAAACCACTCTTGCGCGTACGGCCACAGCTTGTCTATGGCGCCTTGCATCCGCTCACGGCTTAGGGCAGTTCCATCGCCCAAGGCAACTACAAGTCCTGCTGAGCGCTCAACATGGTAGCGAGATTCTTTCACCGATTTTTGCGCGATGTCTGCTATGCGGCGATCGCTTGACTGGCACAGACCTGCCAGCAACTGCTGGTGCCACACGTCAAACAAAAACTGCCTTGCGATGGTGTCGCCGTAGTGGCCGTTGGGAAGTTCTGCAATCAACAGATTGCGAAAATCAGGTGCATCGCGGTGGTACGCCAGCGCATCTTCATCCCGCCCCGCGCCCTCGACCTCTCCTGCGTAAGACAACCACAAACGCGCCTGGCCGAGCAAGTCAAGCGCGGTATTGGTCAAAGCCAAGTCTTCTTCCAATGCCGGGCCGTGGCCACACCAGGCAGACAGGCGCTGCGACAGTACCAGGCAGTTGTCACCAAGTCGCAGCAAGTATTCAAACTTGGCCGTCATGACGATTACATGTGCTTCACGCCTTCGGGCGTGGGGAAAAACGTGGGGTGCCTGAACACTTTGCTTTGCGCCGGGTCAAACAGCGCGGCTTTGTCGTCGGGGCTACTGGCTACCACGTCACTCGCCCGCACCACCCAAATGCTGACACCTTCGTTGCGGCGGGTGTACACGTCGCGTGCGTGTTGCAGCGCGCTTTCACTGTTGGCTGCGTGCAGACTGCCCACATGCTTGTGTGCCAGGCCGTGCTGGCTGCGAATGAACACTTCCCACATCGGCCATTCGCGCTGTGCGGTCGCCTCTGTCATCAGGCAGCCTGCTTGAAGTTTGCGGCTTCTTGCTTGTCAGCATGTGCTGATAACGCTTCACGAAACCAGGCACCGTCCTCCCACGCCTTGTTGCGCGTGGCCAAGCGTTCTTCATTGCACGGGCCCTTGCCTTTAACGACGTTGAAAAAATCAACCCAGTCGATTTGGCCATAGTCATAATGGCCACGCGCTTCGTTCCATTTCAAGTCTGGGTCAGGCAATTCGAGCCCCAGGTATTCAATTTGCGGGACGGTTTGGTCGATGAATTTCTGGCGCAGCTCGTCGTTCGTATTGAGTTTGATCTTCCAGGCCATCGACTGCGCACTGTTCACAGATGCCTCATCGGCGGGGCCGTGCATCGCGATTGACGGCCACCACCAGCGGTTCAACGCGTCTTGCGCCATCGCTTTTTGCTCCGGCGTGCCGTTACATAGCGCCACCATGATGTCAAAACCCTGGCGCTGGTGGAACGACTCCTCCTTGCACACCCGCACCATGGCGCGTGCATACGGGCCGTATGAGCAGCGGCAAATCGGTATCTGGTTCACGATGGCTGAACCATCGACCAGCCAGCCCACCGCGCCAATGTCGGCCCAGGTCAAAGTGGGGTAATTAAAGATGCTGGAGTACTTGGCTTTGCCACTGAGCAAATCGGCATACACCTCGCCCCGCGTCACGCCGAGCGTTTCAACCGCGCTGTACAGGTACAAGCCGTGCCCTGCCTCGTCTTGCACCTTGGCCATCAAAATCGCTTTGCGTTTGAGGGTGGGCGCGCGACCAATCCAGTTGGATTCGGGCAGCATGCCGACGTATTCAGAATGCGCGTGCTGCGAGATTTGCCGAACCAGCGTTTTGCGGTACGCGTCAGGCATCCAGTCTTTGGGTTCGACCTTCACGCCGGCGTTTATTTTTTCTTGCCAGGCGCGCTCTTGTGGCGACATTTGCTCAAGCGCTTTCACGCCTTTGGTGCCAGTTTCAACCAGTTGTGCGTACATGGTCTTCCCTTGGTTAACTCTGATAGTCTTATAGTAGTGATACAAAAAGATTCTTACAATCGATTTAAATGTATCACTTGCAATCGGCGCTCCCTCCCAAAGTTGTCAAGCTGCAACGCGGCTTGACGCTGCGCGCCAACTCGTTGCTCGTCACTCTATATGGTGACGCACTTGCTGCGCGCCAAACGCCTGTCAGCCTCGGCAGCCTGATTGAGCTGGCGGGGCTGTTTGGCTTGTCAGCGCGACTGGTGCGCACCAGCGCATTTCGGCTGACGGCGGACGGCTGGTTTGACGTGACCCGCATTGGGCGGCGCAGTTTTTATGGCTTATCAAACGTAGGCAGGCTTCGCGTGGTGCATGCGCAGCGGCGTATTTACGATTTTGCGCCGCGCCCGTGGGACGGCCTCTGGACACTGGCACTGGTGGACTCCCACCTGAAAGCCAGCACGCGCCAGCATTTAAAGCGCGAACTGCTGTGGGCCGGGTTTGGTCAGCTCTCA
>JANPDQ010000383.1:0-3564 GCA_031431575.1 Polaromonas sp. | reverse complement strand
CAGCACCGGCAATTTGGCAAAGCTGGAGCCATACGTGGCGTGCATCAACCCCGAGCTGGCCAGCCCTGTATCGCAACCCAGCTTGGCCGTCCACGCCAGCAAGCCCGCACCCAAAATCGAGCCCAACACAATCACCACAGCCGCTTGCTGCGGGCCGACGGAAGGCACCAGATACGCGCCGATCTGCATCACCAGCAGCCCAACGCCCAGGCTGAACCACAGGGCGGCGTGGTCGGTAAAACCAAAAGAGCGTTCAGCGTTGGGCAGCGGGGTGAGTGCGGTGTTGGCTTGGTTTGGCATAGAGTTTTGGGAAGTCGGCATTGTGTTTGAGTTCTACGGCTTTAAAGCTAGAAAAGTGATGTTCAGGGCGATTTTAAGCATTAAATTGGCCTTTAGCCCAATAGATATAGGCGCAAGCAGCTCTTTAATTAATAGCGTGTAATGGCCAGACTAGTAGTATTTTTGCTGGGGGCACATCTTGGGAGGGGAGCTTTCAGCTAAATAAACGCAGCCTTCTTGGTGCTCACGGCATGGTTAAGATCGATTGCCGCCTCGCCCATAGCCACCATTAACTCCCCAATTTTGATGAACAAACGCACCGCCCTCTTTCTCATCGCATCGCACACAGCAGTTGCTGCGATTGGGTTCGCAGCAGGCATCTACGTCTTGCCAATATTGATCGCACCCGCAGCGCCCACAGTTGCAGAATTGAAGGCCGCAACGGCCCAGGTTCAGTTCACTGGCCAATTCAAGCGAGATTTGAAGGGCAGCGACGCGTTGCATTGGGGTGAAGGAGTGGTTTCTGTAGCGGCGGGCGCAATTTCGCTTGCCGGAAAAATCGCCCCAGGCCCGAACTACAAACTTTATTTATCACCAGAATTTGTTGAAACTGAGGCCGACTTCAATCGGCTCAAAAGCCGCATGGTGCGCGTCGGCGACATCAACACGTTCGAGAATTTCGTGGTGCAAGTTCCAGCAGGTATTGAACCCGCCAGGTATTCGACGGTAATCGTATGGTGCGAGGTTTTTGGTCAGTTTATTACTGCTGCGAAGTACAGGTAGGGGCGATTGACCCGGCCGATGGTCTTCTGTGCAGCCGTGCATTGCGTTGTTGGAGCTTAATGTTTGTCAAATCAGCCCTTAGCCCAATTAATACGGGCGCAAGCAGCTACACAATTAATAGCATACTTTTTTAATTTTCAGCTTCAAGCAACGGCTTAAGGTGCAAAAAATCTAAACCCCCACCTTGGTTCGAACCAGCTTTTTCATACTGCGCAAACCCCGCATCAAAAGACACCACCCGGCAATTGGATTGAATAGCAAAGCTGGCCAGGTAAGCGTCTGTCCCTTCCCGGGTATGAAAGTTGGGCGCGGTACTCAGGCGCTGCCAAACAACGTCAATCCCATCCGGTTCAGGCAGTAGTACGCTGCGGCCTGTGGCCAGGTGGGCGGTGTAAATTCCCCACGCCTCAAGCGGCGTGTGAACCGCGCCGCCCATCACCGCCTTCTGCGTGACCAGCCGCAAAAAGCCCTGCATGCTGGCCCGGCAAAACGCCAACGGCACAGTTGCATCAGTCCAATACTGCCGAGCCGCCGCGTGATGCGGATGATGCACATGCGCCAACGCCAGCCAGACGTTCACGTCCAAGAGGTCAGCCCGGCTCACTGAATGAAGCCTGAGCGGCGCAGCTTGTCCAGGTCGTCCTGCAACTGCACATCGCCCAGGTCTGCGTTGCTGGCGGCTGGCGCAGGCTCAAAGTTGGCATGGGTCAGTCGGCTTAACACAGGCAGCGTAGCCTCGGCTGTGGGCACAACTGGCATCGCCATCGCCCGCACGATCAGCTCATTAAGCAAAGTCTTCAAGCTTTTGCCGCTCTGCGCCGCCTGGATTTTTAGGCTGCGCAGAAGGGGGTCGGGTAGGTCGAGTGTAGTTCGCATCAATGCATTTTAGCATCAATGTGTGTTTGCCTGAATTGTCGATTTTTGCTGGTGTAGGGTATTTTTAAGGCTGGAAGACGGTTTTGAGCCGCTTTTCCGATATATTTTTGGCCTGCAGACCAATAAATACGGGTGTAATAAGCTCCCGAATTATTAGCAGATCAGTTTATTCCAAACTAAGCCACCAACGCATCCAGCGGACTTTGCTTTGCACCGCTTCCCGCCTTGATGACATGTGTGTAATTCATGGTCGTGCTCACGTCACTGTGGCCCAGCAACTTTTGCACAGTGCGAATGTCAGTGCCAGATTGCAGCAAATGCGTGGCAAAGCTGCGGCGCAAGGTATGTACACAGCGCCCGCAACCGCGCCAGCTGTTCACGAAGCGGCAATGCCAAACGCGCGGCAGCATCACCACGCGGTCCGTGTCGCCCTTGCCACTGCGCACCACAATCACCTGCCGCTCGAAGTCCACATCTTTTACGCGCAGAGTCAGCCCTTCGGCAAGCCGCATACCTGTCCCATAGAGCAGGCGAGCCAGCACGCCCTCGACACCATCGACCAGCGCCAAAACAGACTGCACTTGCGCCACTGTCAGCACCACGGGGATGCGCTTGCGCTCAGGCGGGCGACCAATGGACTGCAGCCAGGGTAGGTCTTGATCAAGCACCTGCCGATACAGAAAAAGCAGTGCGTTCAGCGCCTGCCTGTGCGTAGCGGGGGCAACCTGGCGCTCGTTCGCCAGCATGGTCAGGAAGGACTCAACCTCAGCTTTGCCCATGTCGCGTGGGTGGCGCATCTGGCCAGCTCTGCCGTGCCAGCGGATGAAAAAACGCGCCCAGTACAGGTAAATCTTTTCGGTTTGAAGGCTATAGTGCAGATACCGGACCCGCTCGCGAACCTGATCCAGCAGGCGAATCGACTGCAAAGCGGGTGCGGCGACTTTCTCATTTTTGTTATAGCTGTTCATTCATACAGTATATTGAGGCAAGGTGATGATTTCAAACAATTATTTAGGTGTTTTTACACAGTGTTATCTGACTACAGTCCGCGTTAATCGGCAGTTTTGCCGGATATATCAAAGTTAGGAGTCAAAAGATGCGTGTTGTGCCATTCTCAGCAGTTGAAAAAAGTGCATTGTTGCGTGTGAAGGGTGTCGGGCCAAAGGTTATCGAGCGACTTGAACAAATGGGTTTTTCGACCCTTCAACAATTGGCCGACGCAGATTCACGGGACATCCTCGCTCAAGGGGCAGAACTAAGTGGTTCATCCTGTTGGAAAAACAGCCCACAGGCGAAAGCCGCTGTGGAGGCTGCGATAAGTGCAGCCCTGATCGCAACCGACGCCTGCACCCCAAAAATATGAACCGCTTCCTAGTCAGTTGCGATGGACAACAGTTTTGTAACCGGCCTCAAGTGAGGCGCGCGGGGGCTGTCCCGAGCGGCCCTGTGGAATTCGGTAGAAGGCATTTGTCTCCTAACATTTCGTATATGGACTCCCCCTCAACGGCAAGAGGCTGACCGATAGTTTGGCTGTTTGGGAAGCGCCTGCAGTCGTATATCCGGCATCTGTGGTGGACTCTGTTGTGGTCCGTGCCGACATGGAATCTGCGTCACCGAAGCGCCAGT
>JANPDQ010000382.1:0-1923 GCA_031431575.1 Polaromonas sp. | reverse complement strand
TGCTGCTGCAGCGTGATGCGCGGGTCGAACATCACCCTGAGCAAACCAATAATGGCGAGGTCTTTGTTCAGGTTCGCATGCACTTGCTTGATGGTGTTGACCAAATCCGTCAGCCCTTCAAGCGCAAAATACTCGCACTGCATGGGCACCACCACGCCGTGGGCGCAGCACAAGCCGTTCAGCGTCAACATGCTCAGGGATGGAGGGCAGTCGATCAGGATGAAGTCGTAGGCCGAGTCCACCTCGGCCAACGCCAGCTTGAGCCGCTTTTCGCGCCGCTCCACATCCACCAGCTCAACCTCAGCGCCAGCCAGCTCGCGGTTGGCGCCCAGAATGTCGTAGCTGCATCCGCCGTCGATCAGCTTTTGGCTGGTCACTTTAGCCTCAAGAATTGACGCAGATTCGAGCAGCACGTCGTATACCGTGTATTCGAGCTTGCGCTTGTCCACGCCTGAACCCATGGTGGCGTTGCCTTGCGGATCCAGGTCAATCATCAACACCCGCTGACCGACTTTGGCCAGACCCGCAGCCAGGTTGACGGTGGTGGTGGTTTTGCCGACACCGCCTTTTTGATTCGCAATACAGAAAATTTTTGCCATGCTGTTCTTATTGTTTTCGTGAGATGGGGTTATTTAGAGATGGCGAGCTTCAAACCAAAGCCGATCAGAAAAACACCTGCCGCCTTGTTCAAAAAGCTGGAGATTTTGGGGTTGGCGCGAATGCGCTCGGCAAAAAAAGTGGTCAGCATGACCGATGTCAGACCATACAAAAAAGTCAGCACTGCAATCGTTGCCGCCATCACACCAAAAGTCACCGTGCCCTGGTGCTTGGCCGGGTCGACGAACAGCGGGAAGAAGGCCATGTAAAACACAATCGCCTTGGGGTTGAGCAGCGTGATGAGCAACGCTTGGCGAAAGTAATGCCGGGGCTTGATTTGCAAAATGGGCGCATCACCGGGCTGGGTCGTCAACATCTTGATGCCCAGCCAGGCCAGGTAAACCGCCCCCACCCACTGCACGATATGAAAGGCTGTGGGATACGCGGCCATGACAGCCGACACTCCTGCAACCGCCGCCCACAGCAAAACCTGGTCACCCGCTATCACACCAAAAGTTGCGCCTAGCCCGCCCTTGATGCCGCCTTTGCTGGTCGAAGTGATCAGCGCCAGATTGCCCGGGCCGGGGATGAGCAGGAAGACGATGATGGCGACGCAAAAAGATGCGTAGTCAGCGATGCCAAAAAATGAGCCGGACATGCGATTTTTCCTGTGGGCGAGGGTATGAGTTTACGACACGAGAAAAGGCCGGGGCGGGTTCATTTACCGCAGAGGCGCAGAGAGCGCAGAGTAAGCGAGTCAGAGAAAAAAATGCTTTTTGTACTTCTCTGCGGGCCTCTGCGTCCTCAGCGCCTCTGCGGTGAATTACCTCGCGTTTACTTCGCCCTGCGCATCCACACCACGCATCGCTCCGCGTCCAGCCCTGGCACCAGCAGTTGTTCCACGTGAAACACATCAACACCGGGCGGCAACGCAGCCAACTCATCAGCCGGATGCTTGCCCTTCATTGCCATCCAAACGCCAGTTGGGGCCAGCGCATTGGCTGACCATTGGGTGAAGTCGGCCAAAGAAGCAAAAGCCCGCGAGCAAATCACGTCGAACGGCTGCGCGATATTTTCAACCCGGGCGTGTAATCCGGTCAGGTTGGGCAGCTTTAGCTCCAGCGCCACCTGCTTGATAAACGTCGCCTTCTTGGCGACGGTGTCTACACAGGTCACATTGATGGCTGGGCAACAAATGGCAATCACCACCCCCGGCAGCCCCGCGCCCGAGCCAACATCCAGCAGCCTGCCTTGCGCCATCTGCTTTTGCAGCGGCGCAATCGCGGCAAGACTGTCGAGCAGATGGTGCGTCATCATCTCAGCCGG
>JANPDQ010000381.1:0-7170 GCA_031431575.1 Polaromonas sp. | reverse complement strand
TGCATTTGGTTGGTGTGCACCGTGCATTGTGCATGAAATAGCAGGGGTTGAGTGTTTTTTCGAAAAAAACCGGGCTTGAGGCAGCGATAAACTACCACATCGACCAACATGCCAGCTTCTGTGCCCGCCATTTTCACCCTCACCGCGGCTCTGCTGCTGACCCTGCCCTGGCTGAACCCGTTTGCGCCTGGCCCGTCGCCTGCGGTTGCGCCTTGGCTTTTCTCGATGGTTATTTTGGCTTTGGTGGTTCTGGGTTGTGTGGTTCGCGGCACCGCCAATCCTGGATCACAGGCCACACTCCGTTCTGACTTGGCCAGCGCATTTGCCTGGTCTTTGCTGATCGCGGGCTGCGTCAGCAGCGTGCTGGCGCTGCTGCAGTACTTTGACATGGATGCGGTGCTTGCGCCCTGGGTCAACCCCACGGAGCCAGGCTACGCGTTTGCCAACTTGCGTCAGCGCAACCAGTTTGCGTCGCTGACCAACCTTGCTCTGGCCGTGCTGCTGGTGCGGGCCATGCGACGTGAAGCCGACGAGTCAAAAACCAGTGTGAAAGTTGCGGTGCTGGCTGGCGCGGTGTTGCTGGCCGTTGGCAATGCGGCGTCAAGCTCACGCACCGGCGTGGTTCAAATTGTTTTGCTGTGCGCGCTGTTTGCGCTGTGGGGCGGCTGGCGGCATCGCTTGGTGCGGTTAACTTTGCTGGTTGCAGTTGTCGCTTACGCTGCCGCTGCCATTGCCTTGCCCTATGCTGCGGGTTTTGACTGGTTGGAGCGCGGCTTGTTCGGCCGCTTGCAGGCAGGCGATGCTCCGTGCTCAAGCCGCATCACGCTGTGGTCAAACGTGCTGCACCTCATTGCGCAAAAGCCGTGGCTGGGCTGGGGCTGGGGTGAGCTGGACTACGCGCACTTCATCACGTTATATAACGGGCCGCGGTTTTGCGACATTCTGGACAACGCGCACAACTTGCCGCTGCACCTGGCGGTGGAGCTGGGCGTGCCGCTAGCGGTTGTGGTCTGCGGCGGCTTTGCCTGGTGGTTTATTCGCCAAAAACCGTGGGCTGAAAGTGCTCCATCTCGCCAATTGGCGTGGGCCGTACTGGCGCTAATTTTGCTGCACAGCATGCTGGAGTACCCGCTGTGGTACGGGCCGTTCCAGATCGCTTTTGGGCTAAGCATGTATTTGCTGCTACAAAAGCCTGCTTTTAGCTCTAAATCAGCATTAAAAAGAGGTGTAGCCCAAACGATATGGGCGCAAACAGCTATTATTTCAATAGCGTTTACCAGTTATGCAGCCTGGGACTACTACCGCGTCAGCCAGATTTACCTGCTGCCAGAACAGCGCTCGACCGCCTATCAGGACGACACGGTTTTAAAACTGCGCAGCTCGTGGCTGTTTGCTGACCAGGCGCGCTTTGCCGAGCTGTTGCTGACGCCCATAACGCCAGCCACCGCTGCCTGGGTGTTTGATGCGGCTGAGCGCACGCTGCATTATTCGCCCGAGCCGCGCGTTGCTGAAAAAGCCATTGAAAGCGCAGTGATGCTGGGCCGTGATGATGAAGCGTTGGCGTACTTGGCGGCGTACCGCGCTGCGTTTCCGGCAGAGCATGCTCGTTGGGCAGCTGGCAACTTGAAAGTCAGCGCTCCGCCAAATTAGGGGTTCGTAAAACTACCCGACTTTCCGCCGTGCTTTTCAAGCACCCGCACGTCGGTCATCGCCATGCCCCGGTCAACGGCTTTGCACATGTCATAAATAGTGAGCAGTGCAATTTGCACAGCGGTCAATGCTTCCATTTCAACGCCGGTGGGGCCAACCGTTTCTACTACTGCTGTACAAATGATGCCGCTGGTTGCAAGGTCCGTCGTGAAATCAACCGCCACATGCGTAAGCGCGAGCGGGTGGCACAACGGAATCAAGTCGCTGGTTTTTTTGGCAGCCATGATGCCCGCTACGCGCGCTATGCCCAGCACGTCGCCCTTTTTGGCGCTGCCCGCCAAAATGATTGCCAGTGTGGCGGGCAGCATCACGATGCGGCCTTGTGCCGTGGCGGTGCGATGCGTGGCGGCCTTGCCTGCCACGTCAACCATGTGTGCTACGCCCTGGGCGTTAAAGTGGGTGAGCTGGGGCTCTGACTGCGGAGTTTCTTTCATGCCATTTCCAAATTCTTACAAAACCTTTTTAGCGATTCGTCATCATATGAGTATGCTGAGGATTCAACACCGCCGAGGTATTCGCTTTTGACTTCATTGATTTGTTTTAAAAAGCTGTTGCTCGTGGCGGCTCTTGTTGCCAGCCCGACAGCCTTCCCGCAGGCCACGGTCCCGCAAGGCACGCCTGAAACTGCATCCCCACGCTCAACTGGTGCACTGCCCACGCTGGGCGATGGCTCTGAGCTGTCGGCTGCGGCCGAGCGGCACATTGGCGACCGTATTGCGGGCAGCATTTACCGCGACCCCGACTTTTTAGACGACGCGATTTTGCAAGACTACCTGCAAAGCATTTGGCAGCCACTGCTCAAAGCCGCCAAAGATCGTGGCGATCTAAGCCCCGAGCTGAACGACCGCTTTGCCTGGGATGTGTTTTTAATTCGAGACCGCAGCGTGAACGCGTTTGCCTTGCCGGGCGGCTACTTCGGTGTGCATTTGGGGCTGATTGGCGTGGTGAGTAGTGCAGACGAGCTGGCGGCAGTGCTCGGCCATGAAATGAGCCACGTCACGCAGCGGCATATTTCGCGGCTCATTACGCAGCAGTCGCGCTCCACGCCGTGGATGATTGGTGCGATGATTTTGGGCGCACTGGCTGCCAGTAAAAACCCGCAGGCCGCTAATGCGCTGATGACGGGCGGGCAAGCGCTGGCGGTGCAGTCGCAGCTTAATTTTTCACGCGACATGGAGCGCGAAGCCGACCGGGTGGGCTTTGGCATCATGACGGGCGGCGGGTTTGATCCGCGTGGTGCATCCAGCATGTTTGAAAAGTTGCAGCAGGCATCGCGCCTGAACGACAGCGGCTCGTACCCCTACCTGCGCTCGCACCCACTCAATACCGAGCGCATTGGCGATGCGCAGGCGCGGTTTCAGTTGCTGCCCGCCGCAGCGACAGACAAAGCAGCGCCACCGAGCGACGCAAAAATCTGGCACGCCATGATGGCTGCGCGGGCGCGCGTCCTGGCTGAGCCTGGCGTTGACGCGCTGCGCTCTGCGCTGGGCGACGGGCAACGCGCAGGCACCAGCAATTCTGCAGCTAATGAAAAAACCGCTGCTGCTCTTTACGGTGGTGCGCTGGCTGCGGCCAAGCTGCGCGACTATAAAGCGGCCAGTGCGTTGTCTTCGCAATTGACAAGTCTCTACAGCAAAACCGATGCGCCTCAAAAAGGCCCAACGCAAGCCGCACGGCAACTGGCGCTTGAAGTTGATTTGATGGCCGGAGTCGTTCCCTCTGGCGCAGCGCAAATGGACATCGGCAAATTAACGCAGGCCAGCCAACGTGCTGATTTGCTGCTGCAGTCACGCGCCTTGTTGGCCGCGGGCAAAGCATCAGAGGTGTCGGGCGCGCTGCTCAATTGGGTCACTTCCAGACCCAAAGACATTGCAGCCTGGCAACTGCTGGCGCAGGCTTATGGCAAGCAGGGCAAAGAAGTGCGCGCCATATGGGCCGATGCAGAAGCGCGCGTGGTGCAGCTCGACTACACCGCAGCGCTTGACCGCTTAAAAGCCGCGCAAAACATGATGCGTAGCAGGCCCGGCAGCGCGGACTTCATGGACGCGTCCATCATCGACACGCGCGCCCGGCAGGTGGCGCTACTTGCGCGGGAGCAGGCGCTCGAGGATAAACTCGATCGCTAACTGCAGCACTGAGTAAATCAGCGAGCCGATCAGCGCCGCCACAAAGCCAGTCACATTCAGGCCTGGCAACAAGCCAGCAGCGGCCCAAAACATCAGCGCGTTAATCACAAACAAAAACAGGCCCACGGTAATTACCGTGACCGGCAGCGTTAGTAGCACCAGCACTGGCCGCACGATGGTGTTGAGGATGCCCAGTACCGCAGCAGCAATCAATGCTGACGTAAAGCTGGTCACCACTACGCCGGGGTAAAGATAAGCCACCGCCAGCAAGGCGGCAGCGCTGCATAACCATTTGAGTATGAATTTCATGGCATCAGAATACCATCGCGCTATGACCGCCTTCCCCTTGGCTGTGTTGCCCCGATAATCCACGCCCCATGTCTACTTCGCAATCCATCCACATCACCGACATTGAAGCCGCCATCAATTACTGGCGCGCAAAAAGCCCATCGCCCGACGGCATTACGCTTGCGCCTGAGCTGCGTGCGCTAGGCACGGTGTACGCGCTGATGGTTTTCTACCGCGAAGACGAAGTGGATGCTGCCGGCTTTCCGCCAGAAGCCATGGACGCGTGGATGGCCTGGTACGACACCACCATTGACGCGCCATGCATCGCCATTTGCTCCACCAGCCAGGGCGACGAAATGTGCAAAGGCTGCGGGCGCACGTTTGACGAAGTGCAGCACTGGCCCAGCATGACGCCTTATGCCAAGCGGGGCACTTGGCGGCGCATCTCCCAAGAAGCAACGGCCTGGCGTTTTGGCCGCTATGCCGATCGGGCGCTTGAAAATGCCAAAAATTAGCTTTTTTGATGCCAAATTGGCCTGTAGCGCAATAAATACGGGCGCAAGCAGCTACTAAACTAATAGCGTTTCGGCGTATACTGCCGCTATGCGCCGCCTGACCCAAGCCCCCAACATTGCCATCGCTGCGCTGTGGGCCGACACGTTGCAGCAGGCCGGCTTTTCAGCCAGTGTGCAGCGGTATTTTTTAAGCGGCATTGCCGGTGAGTTGCCGCCCGACCAATGCCTGCCCGAGGTGTGGCTGACCAATGACCATGAAGAAACCGCTGCACGCAAATTGCTGGACGACTTGCGCAATACACCGCAGCGGCGCTGGATGTGCGCGTGCGGTGAGCTGGTAGAGGGTGGTTTTGAGGCCTGCTGGCAGTGCGGTCTACTGATGCCCGCGTAAAAAGCGCTTTACGACAGCCGCGTCACGCCTGGTAGTTCACACGCGTAAATTGCGTTGCGCAGCGCGGCAATCGCTTCATACCGCGTAAAACTGCGCCGCCACACCAGCACCACCCGGCGGCTGGGAATGTGGCCGATGAAGGGCAAATAAGTGATCAGTGGTGCTTCAGTCGCCAGCACCTTCTTGGCACCTTTTTTAATCGGCGCGGCTGCAGCAGCTTGCGCGGCCAGCGCTGAATTGGTCTGCGCAGTCAGCGCAGCGGCGGGCACGCCCAGGCGCGGCACCAGCGTGATGCCCATGCCAGCCGCCACCATGTGCTTGATGGTCTCTAGCGACGAGCCTTCAAAGCTCCTGCGAATGCCGTCGGCATTGCTTGAAAAGCGTGCAAACTCCGGGCACACCTCCAGCACGTGGTCTCTGAAGCAATGCCCATTGCCCAGCAGCAGCATGGTCTCGCTTTTCATCTCTTCAGCGGTCACGCTGGCGCGCTTGGCCAGCGGGTGCGACGTAGGTACTGCCGCCATAAAAGGCTCGTCGTACAGCGGCGCAAGCGCCAGATTGCTGTCTGGGAAAGGCTCCGCCAAAATCGCGCAATCGATGTCGCCGTTGCGCAGCTCTTCAAGCAGCTTCACGGTGAAGTTTTCTTGCAGCATCAACGGCATTTGCGGCGTGGCCGCAATCACTTTGCGCACCAGCTCGGGCAGCAAATACGGCCCAATCGTGTAGATCACGCCCAAGCGCAAGCTGCCCGCCAGCGGGTCTTTGCCGCGCTTGGCAATTTCCTTGATGTTGTCTGCCTGCTCCAACACGCTTTGCGCTTGCCGGATGATTTCTTCGCCCAGCGGCGTAACAGTAATTTCGTTGGCGTTGCGCTCAAACAGTTTGACCTGCAGTTCTTCTTCCAGCTTTTTAATCGCTACGCTGAGCGTGGGCTGCGACACATGGCAGGCGTCGGCGCCTTTGCCAAAGTGTTTTTCACGCGCTACGGCCACGATGTATTTGAGTTCAGTCAGCGTCATGGGACTATTGTGGGGCTTGGGGCGATTGAAGCGCTCGGGCGGCCGAATAGACTGATAGCATTCCTCAAATGTCAAAATGAAAAACCTCCTCAAGACATTTTTAAATCACTGCTCAGTGTGTTGCGCCGACAATGCGCAACCTCGAAGTCATTCAACCCAGAGGCGCAGACAACGCAGAGCAAGATGAGGAAAGAAAAATGCGAGGTTTCTCTGCGACCCTCTGCGTTCTCTGCGCCTCTGCGTTGAAGGTATTTCTTCTGCAGCGCTCAACACCATGTACGCAATCTAACCCGTGCCCAAGCCATGACCTACACGTTTGTATCCGCCACGATTTTGCTGCTGCTCATCACCGACCCGTTTGGCAATATTCCGATTTTTGCGAATGCTTTGAAAAATGTGCCGTCCAAGCGCAGGCCGCTGGTGATTTTGCGTGAAGTGCTGATTGCGTTTACGCTGCTACTGGTCTTCATGTTCATTGGCGAAGGCTTTTTGCGCGTCATGAACCTCAGTGCGCTGGCGCTGCAAATTGCCGGCGGGGTGATTCTATTTTTAATCGCCTTGCGCATGATCTTCCCGCCGCCTGTGGTCGAAGACCTGCAGGGCTTGCAGGTAGAGCCACTCATTGTGCCGCTGGCCATTCCTGCGCTGGCCGGGCCATCGGCATTGGCAACGGTGTTGCTGCTGGTGTCCCAAGCGCCCGAGCGCCGCTGGGAATGGATAGCGGCGTTAACTGTCACCATGGCAGTCTGCGCCGTGGTGCTGGTTTTGGCCGAGCGCATTCAGCGCGTGCTGGGTGAGCGTTTTGTGGTCGCGGTCGAGCGCTTGATGGGTTTGATTTTGGTAGCGGTGGCGGTTGAAATGCTGCTGCGCGGCATCAAAGAGTTTGTGTTGCAGGTGGGGTAGTTGGCTTCAGAGTTTTTGGGCGCATCCGGAAACCCTTGGCTGCGGCAGGTAATGGCGCGGTGCCCAAGGTATTGCTAGCGTCTGAACCTACACTTCCCACGCGAAAGCGAAGCAACATCTATTGCTTGTAGCCCGCCAGTAAAAGTAAAAGCACGCATGCAACCGCCTCCAGACTCAACCCACGAAAACTCGACGCCAACCCACCCAGGCCAACGGCC
>JANPDQ010000380.1:0-27783 GCA_031431575.1 Polaromonas sp. | reverse complement strand
GTGGCGTTTTGCTACTTTGTGGTGTTCGGCCAGGTGTTCACGTTTATTCAAAGCTTCGCGCCAAAGTCCATCACAGCCGCGCCAGACATCGAAGAGTATTTAAACTTTGTACTTGGCATGTTTTTGGCGTTTGGACTGGCTTTTGAAGTGCCCATCGCCGTGATCTTGCTGGTGCGCATGGGCGTTTTGACGGTTGCACAGTTGCGCGAGTATCGGGGCTATTTTTGGGTGATCGCCGCTGTCGGTACCGCCCTGGTCACACCGCCTGATGCCGGCTCTATGTTAATGCTGCTCGGCGTAGTGGGCGGGCTGTATGAGGTGGGCATTATTGCGGCGCAGCTCTTTATCAAAAGCACCAAAGCGCCTTCAAGTGAGGCGGACACCGAGGCTGCAAAGCCGTAGAAGTTCTTGTAGTCCTGATTGTCGACTGTTTTTAAAGCGCTTTATGGCTCTAGCGCAATAAAAATAGGCGCAAGCAGCTACTGTTTTAATAGCAATTCGGTTTTAATCTAAATCATCTGCGTGGTCTTGCTGGCACCCATCTCACGGCGGTACCACTCGTGGAAATGCTGCATACCATCTTCCATCGGGCTTTGGTAGGGCCCAAATTCGTTGTCGCCACGCAGCATCAGTGCTTTGCGGCCAGCGTCCATGCGCAGCGCAATCTCATCGTCTTCCACGCAGGTTTCCATATACGCGGCTTGCTGTGCCTCAATAAATTCGCGCTCAAAAGCGCAAATTTCTTCGGGGTAGAAAAACTCCACGACGTTCAGTGTTTTGTCTGGCCCGCGCGGGTGCAGGGTTGAGACCACCAACACATGCGGGTACCACTCCACCATCACGTGCGGATAGTAGGTCAGCCAGATAGCGCCGTACTTTGGCGGGACGCCTTTTCGGTATTGCAGCACCACGTCGTGCCACTTTTTGTAGGTGTCTGTGCCCGGCTTGCCAAGCTTGTCTGACACGCCAACGGTTTGCACCGAATAACTCGGTTGCAGCTCCCACTGCAGGTCATGCGTCGTGACAAACGAGCCCAGGCCGGGGTGAAAAGGTCCAACATGGTAGTCCTCCAGGTACACCTCAATAAAGGTTTTCCAGTTGTAGTTGCATTCGTGCAAATGGACTTTGTCAAGCTGGTAGCCTGCAAAATCAAGATCATGCGCTACGCCCAGCGCAGCCATCTCGCGAGCCACATCGCGCCCTGTATCTTCAAATACCAGGCCGTTCCAGGTCGTGGTTTTGTAGCGGTTCAGGTTCAGGCAAGGGTCAATTTCAAAGTGCGGCGCGCCTATGAGCTCGCCCGAAGTGTTGTACGTCCAGCGGTGCAGGGGGCAAACGATGTTCGCGCCAGTGTTGCCGCGGCCCTGTAGCATGGTCGATTGGCGGTGACGGCAGACATTTGATATCAACTCAATACCTGCCGCGTTACGCACCAGCGCGCGGCCTTCACCTTCATGCGGCAGCGCATAAAAATCGCCCATCTGCGGCACGGCCAGTTCATGGCCCAAATACTTTGGCCCCCGCGCAAATAGCTTTCGTTGTTCCCGCTCATATATCGCAGCATCAAAGTAACTTGAAATGGGCAGCTGGCTGGTCGCTTGCAGCAGACGAAGGCTTAGATCAGACATGCAGTAGTGGCGGGCGGTTTCCGCATCTAGGAAGTAGAGCGCGATTTTACCTGCGCACACGCAAGCGAAGGGTAATAACCGATCTGTAACGCTCTAAAATCAAACCATACTTATGCTCCGCTATGGCTAAAACATCACCGACTACAACTCCAACTTTGCCTGCAACCTATGAGGCCGCACTGCAAGAGCTAGAAGGCCTTATTTCAGGCTTGGAGTCAGGCCAGTTGCCACTTGACCAATTGCTCAGTGGCTACCAGCGTGGCGCACAGCTTCTGGCTTTTTGCAAAGGCAAACTCGATGCGGTCGAAACCCAAATCAAAGTGCTGGAAGGTACTGATCTCAAACCGTGGGCATGATGGCTGCTATTTCGACACCCGACTTTTTGCCAACTGACGCCGCTACGTTTAACGTGATTAAATCCCAAATTTTTAACCTGGCGCAGTGGAGCGCTGCGCAGCGCAGCGCAGTTGAACAATCCCTGAGTAATTGGGTTGCCAGCCCAGTGACATCGCCAGCTCCCGCAGGCTTGGGTGACGCTATGCGTTATGCGGTTCTCGACGGTGGAAAGCGCCTGCGGCCGTTGTTAGCGCTAGCAGCCTGTGAAGCAGTCAATGGCAATCCGCACGCAGCCATGCGTGCGGCCTGCGCAGCTGAGCTGATACACGCCTACTCCCTGGTGCACGACGACATGCCCTGCATGGACAACGACTTGCTGCGCCGCGGCAAGCCCACGGTGCATGTTAAATTTGGCCAGGCGCAAGCGCTGTTGGCGGGCGACGCGTTGCAGGCTCTGGCTTTTGAAGTTTTGACGCCTGACGATGGCTCGGTTGATGCTGCTTTGCAGGCGCGCCTGTGCCGCATGCTGGCGATTGCCGCTGGTTGCAACGGAATGGCTGGCGGGCAGGCGATTGATCTGGCCAGCGTTGGCCTGCCGCTTGATTCTGAACAGCTTCACCAGATGCATCGGCTCAAAACCGGTGCCTTGCTGCAAGCCAGCGTTCTAATGGGCGCGAGTTGCGGTAGTCCATCGCCGCAGGTGCATGCGGCGCTTGGCGAGTATGGTGCTTGTGTCGGGCTGGCCTTTCAGGTCGTTGATGATGTGCTGGATGTCACTGCTGACTCCGCCACACTTGGTAAAACGGCAGGTAAAGACGCCGCGCAAGCCAAGCCGACTTTCGTATCCATCCTGGGTCTGCAAGGCTCGCTTGCCTATGCGCAGCAGCTGCTGGCCAAAGCCCTTGCCAGCCTCGATACCTTGGGGCAAGCGAGCGCGGGGCCGACGGCTGCGCTGCGCGCGCTGGCTGATATGCTGGTGAATCGGCAACATTGAGCCTGAAGGCAGACAAGTTTTGCAGCATTCAGCATTTGATTTAACTGAATTAAAACCACGATGACTCCATTGCTAGACACCATTGAAAGCCCCGCAGATCTGCGCAAACTAAGCCGCGCGCAACTCAAGCCCTTAGCCGACGAGCTGCGCGCTTATTTGCTCGACACGGTTTCAAAAACCGGCGGGCATTTGAGCTCCAATCTCGGCACTGTTGAGTTAACGGTAGCGCTGCACTATGTGTTCAATACCCCCGAAGACCGCCTGGTGTGGGACGTGGGCCACCAAACCGACCCGCACAAAATCCTCACGGGCAGGAGGGGCCGGATGGGCACGCTTCGGCAATTCGGCGGGCTGTCGGGGTTTCCGCGCCGCGACGAAAGTATCTACGACACCTTCGGCACTGCGCATTCGTCCACCTCAATTTCTGCCGCGCTTGGCATGGCAATGGCTGCCAAGCAAAAGGGCGAGGACCGCAATTCGATAGCCATCATTGGCGATGGCGCGATGAGCGCAGGCATGGCGTTTGAAGCGATGAACAACGCCGGTGTGCAAGACAACTCAAAACTGCTTGTTGTTCTCAACGACAACGACATGAGCATTTCGCCCCCGGTCGGTGCGCTCAACCGCTATTTAGCGCAACTCATGAGCGGACGGTTTTACGCATCCGCGCGTAGCGTTGGCAAGCAGGTGCTGGGCATCGCACCGCCGCTGCTTGAACTGGTCAAACGCCTGGAGACGCATGCAAAGGGCATGGTGGTGCCTGCCACCATGTTTGAAAACTTCGGCTTTAACTACATTGGGCCGATTGATGGGCATGATCTGGAGTCTTTGATTCCCACACTCGAAAACATCAAGCAATTGATGAAAACCAGCCACAGCCCCCAGTTTTTGCATGTCGTCACCAAAAAAGGTCAGGGTTACGGCTTGGCTGAAGTGGACCCGATTGCGTACCACGGTCCCGGCAAGTTTGACCCGGCCATAGGACTGCAAAAGTCAACGGTGGTGCCAAAGCAAACCTTCACCCAGGTCTTCGGCACCTGGTTGTGTGACATGGCTGCGCACGACAAACGGCTGGTAGGCATCACGCCTGCCATGCGCGAAGGCTCAGGCATGGTGGAATTTCACAAACGGTTTCCAGAGCGATACCACGATGTTGGTATTGCCGAGCAGCACGCGATTACGTTTGCGGCCGGTATGGCCTGCGAAGGGTTAAAACCCGTGGTGGCGATTTACTCCACTTTTTTGCAGCGCGGATACGACCAATTGGTGCATGACGTCGCCCTTCAAAACTTGCCGGTTGTTTTTGCGCTTGACCGCGCCGGACTGGTTGGCGCTGATGGGGCTACCCACGCGGGCGCGTACGACATTGGGTACTTGCGCTGCATACCCAATATGAGTATTGCCTGCCCGGCAGACGAGCGCGAGTGCCGCATGCTGCTGAGCAGTGCGTTTGAGCAAGACCACCCTGTGGCTGTGCGTTACCCACGCGGCGCAGGTGCGGGTATTGCACCCGAAGCTGGTTTGCAGTCGTTGCCGTTTGCAAAAGGCGAAATTCGTCGCGCTGGGTCTGGCGTTGCGATTTTGACTTTCGGAACGTTGTTGTATCCCGCGCTGCAAGCTGCTGAAAAACTCGGTGCAACCGTTGTCAATATGCGCTGGGCCAAGCCGCTGGACGTTGAGTTGTTAGTCCAGGTTGCTGCAAGTCACGATGCACTGGTCACTGTGGAAGAGGGGGCTGTCATGGGCGGTGCGGGCAGTGCCGTCAGTGAGGCGTTGCACGCCGCTGGTTTGCTCAAACCCGTACTGCATTTGGGCTTGAGCGACGAGTTCATTGAGCACGGTGACCCTGCCAAATTGCTGGCCCTGCAAGGGCTGGACGCAGCGGGGATTGGCGCGGCTGTCACTGCCCGTTTTGGTGGTTTGATCGAGTCGCTTGCGCCTGGCAAGGTCACTCTTAAGTCTGTCGCTTAACATCCATCCGCCGGTAGTGCCCAGGGTGCCACCAGAAATGACTTTATAGAGGTTCCCTTCAGCTTCCCGTCAGGTTTTCGAGGGTAAACCCCGGCGCTCGTCGGGTGGTCCATTTTTACAATGCTGGGCGTGCAGGGCTCACCCGCCCATAACAACAAACTACGGGTAAAAACCGGGTCAACGTTTGCCCTGACGCTGACAAAATGAGCAACTCAGTCGTGCGGTCGGATAAGTTCTGAAAAGAACCTGTCTGGTCATGCGGCAGATCAATGCAGAGTCGCAACACAGGTAATTTGGATAACCCTTTTGGAGAGAATCAATGGATCGTCGTTCCCTAATTAAAAATGCCGGTATCGCTGGCGTGCTGGCTGCTGGTGTAGCACCTGCAGTACACGCCCAGGCAGCAGTTCGCTGGCGCCTGTCGTCGAGCTTTCCCAAAGCGCTTGACACCATTTACGGCGCAGCCGAAGTGTTTGCCGCTAAAGTCAAAGCCATGTCGGGCGGCAAATTTGAAATTTCTACACATGCTGGTGGCGAAATCACCCCACCGTTTGGTGTAGTGGATGCCGTTCAGCAAGGCTCTGTTGAGTGTGCGCACACTGCCCCGTACTATTTCTTCGGCAAAAACGAAGCTTTTGCATTGGGTTGCGCAATTCCATTTGGTTTGAACAGCCGCCAAATGACTGCGTGGATGTACCAGGGCAATGGCTTGAAGTTGATGCACGAGTTCTACGCAAAATACAGCATGATCAGCTTCCCGATGGGCAACACGGGCGCGCAAATGGGCGGTTGGTACCGCAAAGAAATTAAGTCTGCGGCTGACATCAAGGGCATGAAAATGCGTATTGGTGGCTTCGCTGGCAAGGTGTTTGAGCCAATGGGCGGCGTACCGCAAAACATTCCTGGCGGCGAGATCTACACCGCGCTTGAAAAAGGCACGATCGATGCTGCTGAGTGGGTTGGGCCTTACGACGATCAAAAGCTTGGCTTTAACAAGGTCGCACCGTTTTATTACTACCCAGGCTGGTGGGAGGGTGGCCCACAGCTGGACTTGTACATCAACCAGAAAGCGTATGACGCACTGTCTGCTGAGAACAAGGCTATTGTCGAGTCGGCTGCAGCTTACGCGCACACCGACATGCAAGCCAAGTACGATGCCAAAAACCCAACGGCGCTCAAGCAGTTGGTGGGCGCCGGTACCAAGCTTCGTCCGTTCCCGAACGACGTGATGGCATTGGCCTTTAAGACTGCACAGGCGCTTTACAGCGACTTGTCTGCCAAGAACCCTGAGTGGAACAAGATCTACGCCGACTATTCCAAGTTTCGCGCTGACTCAAACCTGTGGTTTCGCTTCACCGAAGCGCGTTTTGACAGCTTCATGCAAGCTCAAAAGCTGTAATCAATCGCAGCTTTTAGACGCAAACAAAAAACCGCGCTACGGCGCGGTTTTTTTATGGCTGGCCACGCATTGATAACAGCAGTGCGTCGATGAGCTCATCGATCAGCTCAGCGACGGATACGCAACGCTTTCAGCTCGCTTTCCATCCGCTGAAATTCAACCAGCATTGCTGGTGATGCGGCGTAAAAAATGGCCAGCTTGCCTGCATAGGTTTTGGTGTAAAGCCGTGGTGCAATTAACCACTCAAGGCCGCGCATACGAATCAATTTAACGTACGCCAGCTGACGCAATTCGGCGCGTTTGTGCCACACCCAGGTTTGCTCCAGCGTGACGTTGTCCAGCGTAGTTTTGCCGTTAAAGATATACCAGCCGGTATAAAGCATGAGGCACAACGCTGCAAACAACCAACCACTTGATGCAAGCGTCAGCGCAATGGTGCCGCTGGACCACAATTGCCAACCCCAAACCACAGCTGGCGCGATCAGCGCAGTGGCAAGTATTTTGAACGGGGTCGAAAATGCACTTGACACTATTCGCCCGCCTTTTGGGGCGAAAGCAAAAAGCTCTGGACTGCTCATGCCAATGCGAGCGTGTCCAGTGCCCGGCTCTTACTTCTTAAACAAGTCATCAATTTTCTTTTGCTCATCAGCGGAAGCTTTGTCTGCGGCTTTGTCCGCCTCAGCGCCCGTCAATGGCTCTACTACTGCCGCTGGTGCGGGTAACTCGCCAGGTTTGAGAACGGCTGCAGGAGCGGCTTCTTCAGCTGGCATTTCAATTTTGACTTTATCGACATCAACAACGATTTCCTTGTCTAAAAACATCGTCACCGATTGCGGTACGAAGATCACGATACCCACCAAAATCACTTGCATGCAGACCCAAGGAATGGCACCAAGGTAGATGTCGTTTGACTTCACTGCTTCAGGAATGCGTTTGTCTTTGAACAGCGTGTCTGCAATGCCCCGCAGGTAAAACAGCGCGAATCCAAAAGGCGGGTGCATAAAGCTGGTTTGCAGGTTCACGCACAGCAGTACGCCAAACCAGATCAGGTTGATGCCCATTTTTTCGGCAACGGGTGCCAGCATCGGCACGATGATGAAAGCGATTTCAAAAAAGTCGAGGAAGAACGCCAGAAAAAACACAAAAACGTTCACCACAATCAAAAAGCCAGTGACCCCGCCGGGCAGTCCGGTAAGCAAGTGCTCAACCCACTTCGCACCGTCTACGCCCTGGAAAACCTGGCTGAATACCCGCGAGCCAATCAAAATAAACACCACCATGGCGGTCAGGCGCATCGTGCCGGTCATGGCTTCCCACAGCAAGGCTACGGAAAGTCGCTTTGAAATCGCCGCCAAAATCAAGGCGCCAACCACTCCCATGGCGCCAGCTTCAGTCGGCGTTGCAATGGCTGAATTTTGGAAGGGCAAGCCGCCCATAGAGCCCAGCACCGTAAAAATCAAAATGGCAGACGGGACGATTCCCCGCAAGCATTTTTTGGCCAGCGGCCAGCCGTTCAATGTGCGCTCTGACGCTGGAATAGCAGGAAGGTAGTCGGGCTTGATGCGCGTCAACATAAACGTGTACAAGGCAAACATGGCTACCTGCAACAACGATGGGCCCCAAGCGCCTTTATACATATCGCCAACCGGGCGGCCGAGCTGGTCAGCTAATACCACCAGAACCAGTGAAGGCGGAACCAACTGTGTGATCGTTCCCGACGCAGCTAAAACGCCTGTTGCGTACCGCATGTTGTAGTTGTACTTCATCATGACTGGCAATGAAATCAATGCCATGGCGATCACTTGCCCGGCCACAGTTCCGGTAATAGCGCCCAAGATAAAGCCGACGATGATGACTGAGTAGCCAATGCCGCCGCGCGCAGGGCCAAACAGTTGCCCCATGGAGTCGAGCATGTCTTCAGCCAGCCCGCACTTTTCCAGTATGGTGCCCATAAAGGTAAAAAACGGAATTGCCAGCAGTAGCTCATTGCTCAAAATCGAAAAAATCGAAATGGGCAAGTTGCCCATGAATGCGGCGGGAAACCAGCCCATTTGAATCGCGTAAAAACCACTGCCCAAGCCTAGGGCCGCCAGTGAAAATGCGACTGGAAACCCAATCAGCATGATGACGACCAGCCCCGCGAACATCACGGGTGCGAAATTTTCCATTTGCATTTTTTATTCCTGAAGAAAGAGATACGGACGCGTGAATTCAGCCCGGGTGCTTATTGCAGTGGCTTTTCGTAGTGCGTCGTCATTTGGAATTTGCCTTGCAGGTAGGCAACGCGCTTGATGATTTCAGCGCAGCCCTGTATCCACATCATGGCAAAACCCAGCGGCAGTGCCAGCACTGCAGGCCAGCGGATCAACCCACCTGCGTTTTGCGACATTTCCCCTGACACCAGGGTCTTCATAAAGTAAGGGTAAGACAGATAGGCCAGCAAACCGATCACTGGCAGCAAGAAAAATACCAGTCCAAACAGGTCAACGTACACCGGACCATTGCCTTTGAGCTTTCCGTAAATCAAATCCACCCGCACATGCTCGTTGAGCTTGAGCACCACGGGCGCACCAATCATCACGATGTAGGCGAAAAAATACCACTGAATTTCAATGAAAGAATTTGAGCTCCAGTCAAAACCGTAGCGAACAAATGCGTTGGCAGCGCAAATCATGGCGGCAAACAGAACCCCCCATGACGCGATTTTGCCAAGCGTCTCGGACATCCAATCAGAAAGAAGCGCGAATTTGAGGAGTGCTGACACGAGAGTCTCCGGGAAAAGTGGCGATTAGGACTGGCGCGCTTAACGTAGAACGCCCTTCGTGGATGTTACTCGTAAGGCTCGGGCGCGCACTGAATAAATCCTGACTGTGCAATGCAGGGTATTCCCGAATTCAAGCCGAAGTGGGGGCTAATAAATACTGACCCCACTACCAACACTTACTTCACCAATCGCGCATGCATCCGGGAAACCTTGCGCATGAAAAATCGCCAGCACTTGCGAGGCTGCATCGGGCGTGCACGAGACCAGCAGCCCGCCTGAGGTTTGCGGGTCACTGAGCAGTGCTTTATCAGCTTCTGCAAAAACGGCAGGCAGGCTCACTTCTGCACCGTAGCTTTCCCAATTGCGGCCCGATGCACCGGTCACGCAACCTTGTGCGGCCAGCTCACGCACCCCGGCAATCAAAGGCATGCGCGACCAATCCAGGCGAATTTGCACCTTGGCGCCGCGTGCCAGCTCGAGTGTGTGTCCTGCCAGGCCAAATCCAGTGATGTCGGTTAGCGCATGCACGCCGTCAAGCGCCGCCAGCGCAATGCCGGGCTTGTTAAGTTGCGTGGTGATTTCGACCATCTTGGCATAGCCCTCAGGCGGCAGCATTTCTTTTTTCAGCGCCGCTGAAAGCACGCCTACTCCGAGGGGTTTGCTCATGATCAGGATATCGCCCACTTTGGCGCCAGAGTTTTTCTTCACCCGTGACGGGTGCACCAAGCCCAGCACAACCAAGCCGTAAATTGGCTCGACTGAGTCAATCGTGTGGCCGCCCGCAATCGGAATGCCTGCGTCGCGGCACACGTCTTGTCCACCGCGCAAAATCGCGCCAATGGTCTCAAGCGGCAGCACATTGATGGGCATGCCGACCAGCCCGAGCGCAAAAATCGGCGTGCCGCCCATCGCGTACACGTCGCTGATCGCATTGGTCGCTGCAATGCGCCCAAAGTCATACGGGTCGTCCACGATGGGCATAAAAAAGTCGGTAGTGGCAATCAGCGCCTGGTTTTCATTGAGCAGGTACACAGCCGCATCGTCAGCGGTTTCAATGCCCACCAATAATTCGGGCGGAATGGGCAAGTTGCTCGAATTTTTCAAAATTTCGCTCAAAATGCTAGGCGCGATTTTGCAGCCGCAGCCGCCGCCGTGCGACAAGCTGGTAAGCCTGGGGGCAACCAGAGGTTTGATAATTTCAGGGGCGTTCATGGTGTGGCTTTCGTAGTGCTGTGCGTGATAAGTTCGTGGAGCAAGTTTAAAACAAGGCGTTTTTCTTCTGGCGGCGCAAACAGGCCAGCCCTGCGCTGGCACTGGCTTTGTAGTAGCGCCAAAAATTCAGGCGATCCGGCGCACCGGCTAAGTAACGCGCCCAGCTGCTCGGCACTGCCAACGTCGAAGTAGCCTTGATAGTCAGCGCCAAGCATGCCAATGTTTCCGCTGATGCGTGAAGCCAGTACCGGCGTGCCCGACTGCACCGCCTCCAAAATTACATGCGCACCCCCCTCCATCAGCGAGCTGTTGACCAGCACATGCGCGCGCTTGATCGCCTGACGCGTTTCGGCGCGGGGCAGGCCGCCTAGCCAGCGGTAGTTTCGGTTGCTCGCGGCGGCTCGGGCGGCGTTTGCCAGATCTGCATCCAGCCCATCGCCTATCTGGTCAAAATAAAGCTTCGCAGTCTCAGGCAGGGCGCTAGCGGCTATGAAAGTCAGCGGGTCTTTTTCACTACGCAAATGGCCGACCATCACCGCCTTAAAACGCTTTGCAGATTTGTCTGCTGGCAACAAAGCTGGGGCTGATTGGTAGATAACCCGGGTTTTCCTGTGCAGCGCGGTGGGTAGCGCTTTAATTCCAGCTTCTTGAAGCACCACCAAATGCGTCGCAAGTTCCAGTGAAAGTTGCGCCATGTCGTCTGTTCGAATGTCCCGGTACAAGTCCGTACCTGTCAGAACTACCGCCAGCGCCTTGTCTGGGTGCGCCTTTGCCCACGCGTGGATCGATGGTGCTGATCGGCGTGCGTGCAGCGCCACCATGGCTTGCGGCTCGATGCTGCGGCTTACTGTGTGTTTTACAGTTACGGATGCAGACCAGTCTTGCGCAACCGTAATGTCACAATAACTTTTTGCAAACACAGCCCAGCGATGTGCAGTATGCCAATTGCCGTTGTTGGCCGCCGCTAGAGCAGGGCTGATCAAAACTATTTTTTTGGACTGCAAACGTGAACCCCTCGATGCCATTGTCGTCAGCCACCAGCACTGCTATTCAGATCGACTCACCGCTGATGCGCGGTGCCGATAAAGGGCTTTTGTCTCTGGCGCTGATGGACGCCCGCAATCATACGCTGCACCTTTTTTCGCAGTACCAAAAATCGCTTGAAGCAGCTAGTTACGTTGTGCCCTTGCTGGCAACAGTTAACCCACCGCTGTGGGAGCTGGGCCATGTCGGCTGGTTTCAAGAGTGGTGGATTGCCCGCAACATGCAGCGCGCCAGTGGCGAGCGCTGCGAGAGCGAGCACACCAGGCTTGCGTCGATAGAGCCCAACGCTGACCGCTGGTGGGATTCTTCCCGCGTGGCGCACAACACAAGGTGGGCGCTTGACTTGCCCGACGCCAATAGCATTCGTGCGTATCTGCTTGACACGCTGGAAAGCACGCTAGATCTGCTGCACAAAGCTGAACCGACAGACGACGCGCTGTACTTCTACCGGCTGAGTCTTTTTCATGAAGACATGCACTGCGAGGCGATGGTGCACATGGCCCAAACACTGGGCTTGAAACTCGACGCACCCATGCAGCAAGCATTTAGCCCCGCGCCCATGAACCTGCGCGAACCGTTGCTAATACCTGCCTGCCGATGGGAATTGGGCAGCGCTGCAGACAAAGGCTTCGCTTTTGACAATGAGCAAGTCCAGCACGTGGTCGACGTTCCTGAGTTTGAAATTGACGCGCAGCCCGTTACCTGGGCGCAGTTTGTTGAGTTTGTGGACGACGCAGGTTACGACCGCGCCGAGCTGTGGCACCCCGACGGCTGGCAATGGTTGCAGCGCCAAAACAGCGCTGCATCAGGCGGTGAGGGAAGGCGCAGCCCGTGCTATGTTGAGCAAATCGGCGTGGCCAGCGGCGCGGTGATGCAAACCCGCTTTGGCACTGCCAGGCGCATGCTGGGCAACCAGGCTGCCATGCACATGAACTGGTATGAAGCCGATGCCTGGTGCCGCTGGGCTGGCAGGCGCTTGCCGTTTGAAGTGGAGTGGGAAGTTGCAGCGCACACTGCGTCGCGGCGGGGCTTTGCCTGGGGCGACGTGTGGGAGTGGACGGGCACCACCTTCAGGGGGTTTGACGGCTTTCAAAGCGGCCCGTATCTTGATTATTCGCAACCCTGGTTTGGCACGCACAAGGTGCTGCGAGGCGCATCGTTTGCCACCCGGGCCCGCATGAAAAGCCCCAAGTACCGCAACTTTTATCTGCCCGAGCGTGACGACATGTTCTGCGGCTTTCGCTCGTGCGCGCTGTAAACTTCAGTTTGCTACGAAATTAATAGCTGCTTGCGCCTATATTTGTTGGGCTATAGGCACTATTTGCCCGATTTTTGATGCAAATAGGGTCATTACTGCTGTTGCTGCGGCTTGGGTCGCTGGCGTTTGGCTGGCGTGACTGAAATCTCACTGCTGTTTGCGCCGCGCTGCACGCTCAGTGGCGCTGCGGTTCCTGGCTTTAACGCGGCCACTGCGCCAAGCAATTCAGTCACGCTGCCAACCGCTTTGCCGTTCACGGCGGTAATGACGTCGCCGGGTTTGATGCCCGCAAGTCCTGCCGGGCCGTTTTGCATCACGCCGGTGATGATGACACCAGCTTTGGTTTTGACGTTGAAGGTTTCCATCAACTCTGCGTTGAGTTCTTGCGGCTCCACACCAATCCAGCCGCGGGTGACCTGGCCGTCTTTGACGATGGACTCCAGCACCTGCTTTGCGGTAGACACGGGAATGGCAAAGCCAATGCCCATTGAGCCGCCCGAGCGGGAATAAATCGCTGTATTGATGCCCATCAGCGCCCCGGTGGTGTCTACCAGCGCCCCGCCTGAATTGCCAGGATTAATGGCTGCGTCGGTTTGAATAAAGTTTTCAAACGTGTTGATGCCCAGCTTGTTGCGCCCCAGTGCGCTGACAATGCCGCCGGTGACGGTTTGGCCCACGCCAAACGGGTTGCCAATGGCCAGCACCTGGTCGCCAACTTGCAGCGATTCAGAGTTGCCCAAAACAATCACCGGAAGTTTGTCAAGGTCGATTTTTAGAATCGCCAGGTCGGTGTCCGGGTCAGTGCCGATCACTTTGGCTTTGGCCTTGCGGGTGTCCGCCAAAATCACTTCAATTTCGTCAGCGCCTTCGACCACGTGGTTGTTCGTCAAAATATAGCCCTCGGGGCTGATGATCACGCCGCTGCCCAGCCCGCCCTGCGGCTCTTCGCGGCCCTGGTCACCGTAGAAAAACTTGAACCACGGGTCCCCCGCATGCGGGTTTTTGGCCGCGGTCTTGCTGGTATTGATACTCACCACCGCTGCAGAAGCTACCTTTGCCGCCGCGCTGAAGCCGCCCTGCACGCCGCCAGCGCTGCGCACGCCGCCCACAGGCGCCTCAATCACTGAAACTGAGCCTACCGTGCCAGATGAGCCGGAAAACGGCCGGCCCTGAACCCACTGCGGCTTGAGCGTGGCCAACACGAAAAACACCGCCACCAACACCGTAACGGTTTGGGAAAATAAAAGCCAGAATTTACGCATGGTTTCTGCCAAGGTTGGATTAGATGGGCTGCACTGGGCAACGAATAACGCTATTTTGGGACAAGTCTGTAAATTTCTATACTTTGCGTTGAATATCGCTTTTCCGTCAAATGGTGATAATGAAAATCCACACCCTTGGAGAGCCAAATGAAAGCCCAAAGCGTTCTTGCCACTATTGGCAACACCCCCCACATCCGTGTTAACCGCCTGTTTGGTGCGGCCTGCCATTCGCACCACATCTACATCAAATCTGAGCGAAGCAACCCCGGTGGCTCAATCAAAGACCGCATCGCTCTGGCCATGATTGAGGCCGCCGAAAAGTCGGGCGTGCTTAAACCCGGCGCGACCATTATTGAGCCCACATCCGGCAATACCGGCGTTGGCCTGGCAGTGGTGGCGGCAGTCAGGGGCTACAAGTTGCTGCTGGTGATGCCTGATTCGATGAGCATCGAGCGCCGCCGCCTGATGCTGGCCTACGGCGCAAGTTTTGACTTGACGCCGCGTGAAAAAGGCATGAACGGCGCGATTGCCAGAGCCAAAGAACTGGTAGAACAAACACCCGGCGCGTGGATGCCGTCGCAGTTTGACAACCCAGCCAATATCGACATTCATGCGCGCACCACCGCCCTGGAAATCTTGGCCGACTTCCCGGGCGGCGTGGACTACTACATCACCGGCGTTGGCACTGGCGGGCATTTGACTGGCGTGGCGCAGGTGCTGAAGGCAAAATTTCCGAACACCAAGGTGTTTGCAGTCGAGCCTGCGGCGTCGCCCGTCATCAGCGGGGGCAAGCCGTCACCGCACCCGATTCAGGGAATTGGTGCCGGTTTTATTCCGGCCAACTTGCATGTTGCTTTGCTTGACGGTGTGATTCAGGTGGAGGCCGATGCCGCCAAAGATTTCGCCCGTCGCAGCGCGTCTGAAGAAGGCCTGCTGGTTGGTATTTCATCCGGCGCGACGTTGGCAGCGATTGCGCAAAAACTGCCTGACATTCCTGCAGGCAGCACGGTGCTGGGCTTTAATTACGACACCGGTGAGCGGTATTTGTCGGTTGAAGGCTTTCTGCCTTGACAGCCCCCACGCCCCCCAATTCCGCAGCCCCAACTGGTAAAGAAAACGTCCCAACGCTAGCCACGCGTGGCGACCTGTTGGCAGCTTTTGATCAATTGCTACAACCCGAGCGCTTTAAAGACTACGGCCCCAACGGCTTGCAGGTCGAGGGCAAAGCCGGCGTGCGCAAAATCGTCTCGGGTGTCACGGCCAGCCTGGCGCTGATTGAAGCTGCAGTTGCGGCGAATGCTGATGCGATATTTGTCCACCACGGCCTGTTCTGGCGCGGCCAAACTGGCATTGTCACGGGCTGGATGAAGCAGCGCCTGGCACTTTTGCTTAAGCACGACATCAACCTGTACGCCTACCACCTGCCGCTGGACGCGCACCCTGAGCTGGGCAACAACGCGCAGCTGGGTTTTCAATTCGGTCTGACCGCTGCTTCTCGCTTTGGCGAGCAAAATCTGGGGTTTTTGGGTGCTAAAACCGACGGCGGCAGCTTCAAAGACGCTTTTGAGCTCTCGGAACACGTCAAAAAGGTATTAAATCGGCCTATTACTCTGGTGAATCAAGAAATACGGGCGCAAACAGCTATTAAAAATGTAGCGTGGTGTACCGGAGGTGCGCAGGGTTATTTTGAAGCCGCCATCGCCGCTGGAGCCGATGCATTCATCACGGGTGAGATTTCAGAACCCCAAGCCCACTATGCCCGCGAGATGAACGTGAGCTTTATCGCCTGCGGGCATCACGCATCTGAGCGCTATGGCGCACCCGCAGTGGCGGCGCACGTGGCAGCACTGCACGGGCTGGTGCATGAGTTTATTGATATCGATAACCCGGCTTAATGTGTGGTTAGGGTTCAGGCCAACCTGGCTGGGCGCGACTCGTCCAATTGGTGAAAATTGCTGCTGACGCTGACTCCGCGAGTGCTGCTGCTTTTCATTCTCCGCGACTTGGACGGTTTGACGGCCCGCATGGCTCGCCAGCTTTGGTTCAGGTCAGCGCTTTCTACGGGAACCGCCATGCCAGTGCCAGGCTCAAGCAGTGCCGCACGGGAGCGCATGCCGCGAGCGGCCAGGGCGACCTTTTGCACCTCATCCAGCAACTGGTCAACATCCTCGCCACGCGACGACAAATGCACCATGCCCACGGCGGTATCGGGCGTAATTTTTATGCGTTCTCCCGCCAGTGATGTCACTTCAAGCGGCTGGCGCAGGCTGCTGGCCACACGCAGGCTCATGGTTCGCATCCAGCGCGGCGACTGCATTGACTCAATCAGCACCACAAAGCAGCGGTCGTAGTAGCGGCCGGCCGGGTTCACCACCCCGGTATGGCGCTGCATGCGTCTGGCCAGCTGAATGTAAATATCGTTCAGGCCAAACTGGCCCACCTGCTTGAGCAGTCGCTCCGGCTCAAACAGCACTACGGCCATCAGCGCGCCGTCGCGGCGGGTGCGCAGGCGGCGCTTTTGTGCAGCAATGATTTTTTGCACCAACGCCACACTGCCGTAAAGCCTGGTGATCGGGTCGCGCTGCGATGAATCGTCACCAGAAATTTGCCGTGCATGGTGGTTGCGCAGCCACAGCATTCGCGCCGTGATGACCATGCTCAGCAGGCCAACAAAGGCCACACCGGACTGCATCAACAGACTCAGGCGGTTGCTGCCAAGCGCCATCGTGTACAGGCCGATTTGCGTTGGCAGTGCCAAGGCACAACCCAAAGCCAGCCCCCAGGCCAGCTTGTCGCCAGACAGTGCCGCACGCGCTGATATGAGCAAAGCCACAGACATATTGACAATCGTCAGCGCCGCAGATACCAGCAGGGCCCAGTCGGGCTGTATAAATAAGCACAACACCCCCCCGACCAGGCACATCAGCGTTACCGCGTGCAATATATTTTTGCCAAACCGATCGCGCTTGTGGGCCGACAACCATTGGCTGATCCACCAGCTGCCCATCACGGCACACACTGGGCCAATCAGGACCTGTGCAATTCTGATGGGCGCTGCGGGAGCAGACCAAAGCGCAGAAGCAGCGGTATCTACCAAACCGCTGAGCAGGCAAAAGAACAAAAAACAGCCCGTCAGGTATGCCAGCGCTTGAATAGATGCCTGCGTGCGGCTATAAATGCAGTCAACCAAGGCTAGCACCACCACCAGCGCTGTCGCTCCTGCGCTGGCGCTCCACAAAATCAATTCAGGCGTTGACATCAAGATTGGCGTGACGGATAGCATCTTTTTTCATCGGGTTTGCGTCAAAATGTGACATTGAACCCTTTCTAGCACTGAACTGTTACAAGCGTGCTCGGCACATACCCCTTATTTAACGCCCCAACCCATCCGATGTACTCAAACACGACCGCAAGGCCTTTGCTGATCACCATGGGAGATGCGGCCGGCATAGGCCCGGAGATCATTGCCAAAGCCTGCCAAAACCATCCAGCTGAAGCGGCCGACTGTGTCGTGGTGGGTGATGTTGCAACGATGCGCCGTGCCGCTGCGCTGGTCGCCTCGTCTTTGGCCCTGCCTGTAGCTGTACTTGAGTCGTTGGCAGAGTTTGAGCCAATCCCTAATTGTATTCAAGTGCTACAAAAATGTGAGCTTCTTGCGCCCGTATCTATTGGGCTAGTGAATGGTTTTGCAGGAAGAGCAGCGGCAGACTGTATTGTCTGGGCGGCGCAGGCAGTGTTAAACGGCCGGGCTGCCGCGATGGTCACCGCGCCCATCCACAAAGAAGCGCTGAGCGCAGCGGGCGGCTGGGCCGCGCAATTCACGGGCCACACCGAAATGCTGCAAGCTGAGGCGGCGAAGTTTATGGGCAAGCCCGTTGCTGATGTGCCAGTGCGCATGATGCTGGCCAACGACGAGCTGAAAACCGTGCTGGTCAGTATCCACATGTCGTTAAGGCAGGCCATTGATGCGGTGACGTTTGATGGCGTTTTGCAAACACTGCGCATTACCCATGCTGCTTTGAGCAAAAGCCTGGCACGCGTGCCCCACATTGGCGTAGCTGGCCTGAACCCGCACGCAGGTGAGGGCGGATTGTTTGGCAGTGAAGAGCAAGCCATCATTGGCCCGGCAATTGCGGCGGCGAGGGCTGAGGGCATGAATGTGAGCGGCCCCTTCGCGCCCGACACCGTTTTTATGCGTGCACGCCATACGCAGTCCAAGCCTGGTAAATTTGATGTAGTGGTGGCGATGTACCACGACCAAGGGCTGATTCCGGTGAAGTATCTCGGTGTTGAGCAAGGCGTGAACGTCACCCTGGGTTTGCCGCTGGTACGCACTAGCCCTGACCATGGCACCGCTTTTGATATTGCCGGTACAGGCAAGGCGGACGCTTCAAGCCTGGTGGCAGCGATTCGCATGGCGCGGCAGTTGGCCTCTTAAAAAAAGCAATGAAAAAGAGCTGTAGCGCCCTATAACACAGCGCTAGCAGCTCATAATTTAGTAGCAGACTGCGCCTGCCACCTTCTCATAGACGTTACTTTTTGAGGTTGTCACGGATCTCACGCAGGAGCAACACATCTTCAGGTGTTGCCGCCGGGGCGGCAGGCGGCGTTTCACGTTTGAGGCGGTTGACTTGCTTGACCATCATAAAAATGATGAAAGCCAAAATAATGAAATTCACAGCGATAGTAATGAAGTTGCCATAAGCCAGCACGGGAACGCCTGCTTTCTTCAGAGCATCCAGATTCATAAGGGTGCCTGCCGGAATATTGCCTAACACGACGAATTTGCTTGAAAAATCAAGCGACCCGAAAATCGCACCCACCACCGGCATGATCAGGTCAGCCACGATGGAGTCAACAATCTTGCCAAACGCTGCTCCAATGATCACACCAACCGCCAGGTCAATCACATTGCCTTTGACGGCAAACTCTTTGAACTCTTGCATCATTCCCATATATTTCTCCGGTAATTGTAAATTTGCTGATAATGACTACTTTGGCATTAGCTAACCCCGGCATTATGCGATGGATTTGCGCCTGCTTTCGCGGCAAATGGTGCAAAGTTGTTGCTACATCAAAAGAGCGGATGGTGTTTCCCTGACAAACCCCACAATTTGATGCACCAATATCTGCTCCGCTACAATCGAAAAAAATTTATTGTTGTAGCTAATTTCAAGTTAGCTCTTGAAGGAAACCCATGACTGAACACAGTGCAAACCATGCCGCAGCGGCAGCGCCCCTTGACAAGGACAAAAGAAACTGGATGGTTGCCACCGCCGTAGTTGGCGGGGCTGGCGTGGCAGCGGTAGCGGTACCGTTTGTGAGCACCTTTACCCCGTCAGAACGCGCAAAAGCCGCTGGCGCATCGGTCGAAGTGGATATTTCAGCCCTTAAGGCAGGCGAAAAAATCACTGTTGAGTGGCGCGGCAAACCCGTCTGGATCCTTAAACGCACACCGGAGCAGCTTGCAGCGCTGCCAAAACTCGACGCTTTGCTTGCCGACCCTTTGTCTAAACGCAAGCCAAGCGAGCTAACGCCCGCCTACGCCCGCAACGAAAACCGCTCGATCAAACCCGAAACGCTCGTGGTGGTGGGTATTTGTTCCCATCTGGGCTGTTCGCCGTCTGACAAATTGACCGCTGGTGCACAGCCTTCTTTGCCAAACGACTGGGCTGGAGGTTTTTTATGTGCTTGCCACGGGTCGACCTTTGACGTGGCCGGCCGCGTGTACAAGAACAAACCAGCGCCTGACAACCTTGAAGTCCCTCCGCATATGTACCTGTCAGACACCCGGCTGCTGATTGGTGAAGATAAAAAGGCCTGAAAACGGATTGACATTTATCGTTTTCAAAAGACCTCGCCGACCGTGCTTGAAGTCCTTGCTGATTTTTGTGGGCCACTTGGCTCTTGGCAAAAACATCAGACCTGATTCACGCAAAAGCTAAAAATACTTTCGATACAGGACCTTTTATGGCAGCCCAATACAAAGAAATTTCCCCAGACGCCCCGATGGGCGCGAAAGCGCTGAACTGGCTAGACAACCGCTTTCCCGCGAGCAAGTTGTACAACGAGCACTTGGGCGAGTACTACGCCCCGAAAAACTTCAATATCTGGTACGTATTCGGCGCACTGGCCATGTTGGTGCTGGTGATTCAGATCGTCACTGGTATATTTTTAACCATGCACTACAAGCCGGATGCGGCTCTGGCGTTTGCGTCTGTCGAATACATCATGCGCGACGTGCCATGGGGCTGGTTGGTACGTTACATGCACTCTACCGGCGCGTCTGCGTTTTTTGTCGTTGTGTATTTGCACATGTTCCGTGGTTTGATTTACGGCAGCTACCGCAAGCCGCGTGAATTGATCTGGGTTTTCGGCTGCGCAATTTTCCTGTGCCTGATGGCCGAGGCGTTCATGGGTTACTTGCTGCCATGGGGCCAAATGAGCTACTGGGGCGCTCAGGTAATCGTTAACCTGTTTGCTGCTATCCCGTTCATCGGTCCTGACCTTGCGCTGCTGATTCGCGGCGATTACGTGGTGGGCGACGCAACGCTGAACCGCTTTTTTGCCTTTCACGTGATTGCGGTGCCTCTGGTTCTTTTGGGCCTGGTGGCTGCGCACATCATTGCGCTGCACGAAGTCGGATCAAACAATCCCGACGGTGTCGAAATCAAAGCGCCAAACGCACCGAAAGACGCCAACGGACACCCACTTGACGGCATTCCATTTCACCCGTACTACACGGTGCACGACATCCTGGCAGTCAGCGTATTTTTGTTGGTATTCACCGGCATTGTTTTCCTTGCACCTGAACTCGGTGGCTACTTTCTGGAATATAACAACTTCATCCCGGCTGATCCGTTGAAGACTCCTGCGCACATTGCCCCGGTGTGGTACTTCACCCCCTACTACTCGATGCTGCGCGCTATCACGAGTGAGATGATGTACGTCATGATGGCTTGCACGATTGCAGGCGCCGGACTCATTGTTACCCGCGTCAAAATGGCCAGCATGTTCAAAATCGCTATTGCTGGCGGAGCAGCCGCCGCAGTAGCCGCGATGTGGCTCATTGATGCCAAGTTCTGGGGTGTTGTCGTCATGGGTGGCGCAGTCATGATCCTGTTCGCTCTGCCATGGCTGGACAACAGCGAAGTCAAATCGATTCGCTATCGTCCGTCGTGGAACAAGTACCTGTACGGCGCGTTCATCTTCATGTTTTTTGTGTTGGGCTATCTCGGCATTCAAGCACCTGGCGTTTGGGGTGTAGTAGCGGGTCAGGACATTGCGGAACGTGTTTCGCAACTATTCACCCTCGGCTACTTTGGCTTTTTCCTGTTGATGCCATGGTGGAGCCGCCTTGGCGAGTTCAGGCAAGTTCCTGACCGTATCGTTTTCGCTGGCCATTAAGGCAGAGATTGAGTTATGAAAAAATTTCTATTCGGTTTGTTTTTGTCGGTTGGGCTGGTGTTGGGTGCGCATGCCGCTGGCGGCGGCATTGCATGGGACAAAGCGCCCAATAAAACCAATGACATGGTGGCGCTGCAAAACGGCGCCAAAATGTTTGTCAACTATTGCCAAAACTGCCATGCTGCCGCTTACATGCGCTTTAACCGCCTGAAAGACCTTGGCCTGAGTGATCAGCAAATTAAAGACAACTTGCTGTTCAGCACCGACAAAATCGGCGAGACCATGAAGGTGTCCATGGATGTCAAAAACGCCAAGGATTGGTTCGGTGTTATCCCGCCTGACCTAACCTTGGTGGCTCGCTCCCGGTCAGATTTTGGCAAGGGCTCAGGTGCTGATTATTTGTACACCTACTTGCGCACGTATTATCGCGACGACACCAAAGCAACTGGATGGAACAACCTCGCCTACCCTAATTCGGCCATGCCGCACGTATTGTGGGAACTGCAAGGCGAGCGCAAACCAGTGTACGAAGAGGTCATGGAGCACGGCAAAAAAGTATCCGTTGTAAAGAGCTGGCAGCAGGTCACACCCGGCACCATGACGCCGCTGCAATTCGACCAGTCGATGGGTGATTTGGTGGGGTATCTGCAGTGGATGAGCGAGCCGGTTCAAAACAACCGCGTTCGTATTGGTATCTGGGTTTTATTGTTTTTGTTGATCCTGACTTTCGCAGCATGGCGTCTGAATGCGGCCTTCTGGAAAGACGTCAAGTAAAATCCATACTTCGCCCAGGTCGCGCGCACAGCGTGGCCTAGCTTCTCTTCAGTGGAAGGCACCAGGTCTAAAACCTTGGCCTCCACTTTTTTGTTTTCAGGAGTCCTTGCACCATGATGGTTTTATATTCAGGCACGACCTGTCCCTTTTCGCACCGCTGCCGGTTTGTATTGTTTGAAAAAGGCATGGACTTTGAAATCCGCGACGTAGACCTGTACAACAAGCCAGAAGATATCAATGTGATGAATCCGTACGGCCAAGTGCCGATTTTGGTCGAGCGCGATTTGATTTTGTACGAGTCAAATATCATCAATGAGTACATCGATGAGCGCTTCCCGCACCCGCAGTTGATGCCGGGTGACCCGGTTGACCGCGCTCGTGTTCGCCTGTTTCTACTTAACTTTGAAAAAGAGCTGTTCGTGCATGTGAGTACGCTCGAATCGCGCGCATCCAAGGGCAATGAAAAGGCGCTTGAAAAAGCCCGCTCGCACATCAAGGATCGTCTGACGCAGCTCGCGCCGATTTTCCTCAAGAACAAATACATGCTGGGCGACAACTTTTCAATGCTCGACGTGGCCATCGCTCCACTGCTATGGCGTCTGGACTACTACGGCATTGACTTGTCGAAGAACGCTGCACCGCTGTTGAAGTATGCCGAACGCATTTTTTCGCGCCCCGCGTACATTGAAGCATTGACGCCATCTGAAAAGGTCATGCGCAAGTAAGTATGGCCCCCACGCTTTGCACTTCGTGTCATGCGCTGCCCCCCGAGGGGGCCGCTGCGCCCGCGGTCTGGCAAAACCAGTCCCGCGGCCCCTGCTTGCAGTGCACCTTCACGCATACGAATCGTTTTATAGTGAGGCGCTGATTTGGGCAACCTCATGAATACGCTCGATACCACTTCAACGCGGCCGTACCTGATACGGGCGTTGTACGAGTGGTGTACTGACAACGGGCTAACGCCGTACGTTGCGGTAGCGGTTGATGAAACTGTGCAGGTGCCGCGCGAGTACGTCAAAAATAATGAGATAGTGTTGAACATCAGTTTTGACGCAACGTCGTCACTGAAGTTGAGCAACGATTTCATTGAGTTCAAAGCGCGATTTGCGGGCAGCTCAAGGGAAATCATGGTGCCGATCGAGCGCGTCATTGCCATTTACGCACGAGAAAATGGCCAAGGTATGTCGTTTCCTATGGGCGCTGTCGTCGCTGATTCTCAGGAGGAAATATCAGAATCCACCACTGCATCCACGCCGCTTTCAGTCGTCGGAGAGCCGAGCGCAGAGCGCGGTGATGAAAATAAAGTTTTGCAGCTTGTGCCCGGCGATAGCGCTACTAACAACGATAACTCCAGCACGGACGTTGATCCGCCTGAACCGACCAAGCCTCAGAAAACTGGCCCGCCATCTTTAAAGCGTGTGAAATGACGTTTGAATGCGGACAAGCCGCCGTACTCAAGTAAAATAAAAATGTGCCGATTTAGCTCAGTTGGTAGAGCAACCGCCTTGTAAGCGGTAGGTCATCAGTTCGATTCCGATAATCGGCACCATTGCTTTCGTAAAAGTACGCTTTCGGTCTGCTTAATTCGCAGATAGTATCTTTAGCCGAATTGAGTTAACTTTCACGCCCTCGGCTTTTAGCTTCGACAAGATCAAGGGAGACAGTTGACGAAGCTTCGCCGCCGCTGCGTTTCCAGCAACCAGCAAGCACCAAACTTCACCGTCGATTGGTCCGGCTTTGATGGAAGGTCGCAGTGCCTCAGGTATTAGTGGGCTAATTACCCTAAGACGGTCACTGGAGTCTTTGACGAGTTCGGCCAAAAGGCCAAGGGTTTCGGAGTTTTCTAACGCAGTGCTGATAGAGACCGCACGCTCAGTAGCGGAGGCTATGAGCGGGCGGTAGTTTCGGATCACAGCGTTTTATTTGAAAGATAAGAGATGCATTTGATTATCACGGATGCCTGGCTTGCTAAAAGTAGACCAATTTATCTGACCGGACCACGCCTGATTGCTGCTGGGCTCTGTGCTTCTTTTGTGCTGATGCTCGTTGCTGCCGGTCTTTACCACTGGGTTTTTCTTAAAGGCGCCCGCGAGGGATGGCCGGTTGTCGGGACACTGGTCAAATTGGTTGTGAAAGACGAGTCTGAACAACGTGATCGATTTCTGCGCGAAAACCTCGACGTCATGGCCAAGAGGCTAGGCGAAATGCAGGCCAAAATGATGCAGCTCGAAGCACTTGGCGAGCGGGTGTCCGGCTTGGCCGGTGTTAGTCCTGCTGAAATTAAACTGCCGATGGGCAGCGGCGGTGCGTTGGTTGGCAGTCGCTCGCTGACCATGGACGAGTTACAGGCCACATTGGCAGACCTGGACAAACTTACGGATCAGCGCGTTGACCTCATGACTTTGATGGAGTCGCGCCTGTTTGACCAGAAAATAAAGACCTTGATGGTGCCGACCCAGCGACCGGTTGCTGACAGCGTTTTGGGCTCTGCTTTTGGCTGGCGTATTGACCCCGTCAATGGACGGTCAGCGCTGCACACAGGCCTGGATTTTCCGGCGGAGCAAGGTACTGCCATTCTGGCTGCAGCTGGTGGTGTGGTGGTGGTGCAGGAATACCATGCCGCATACGGAAATATGGTGGAGATTGACCACGGTAACGACCTCATTACCCGTTATGCGCATGCGTCAAGGTCACTGGTGAAAAAAGGGGATTTGGTCAAGCGCGGCCAAAAAATTGCTGAGGTTGGCTCGACCGGTCGCTCAACCGGTGCCCATCTGCATTTTGAGGTTTTGGTGCAAGGTGTGTTTCAAGACCCACAAAAATTTCTGATGGCAGGCAAAAATTTGCCAGCCCAGCAGATGGCGTCGCTGAAATCTTCAGGTTCCAAGCAATCAAAGCTGGTTGAGCGCCAAAAATAGCCTTCTTGCGGCGGGTAAAATCTGGAGTTTGCACATGGTTGAACTCTGCCATGCTGCCCATACCTGGGTTTGTATCAATTAAGGGATTTTGGTCGCGTTGACAGCTTTTGGGGCTGCTGCGCGGCTTTGCATTTATGGCGACCACTTTTCTTACCAAAATCTTCGGCAGCCGCAATGATAGGCTGCTTAAAACTTACCGCAAATCCATCGAGCGCATCAATGCGTTGGAGCCGCAATACGAAAAGCTTGACGACGAACAGCTTCGAGCCAAAACGCAGGAGTTCAAAGATCGAGTCGCCGCTGGTGAGTCGCTTGATCAAATCTTGCCTGAAGCGTTCGCTGTGGTCCGCGAAGGTGGCAAGCGCGCAATGAAAATGCGGCACTTCGATGTGCAGATGCTGGGCGGCATGTCGCTGCACAACGGCAAAATTTCAGAAATGGGTACCGGCGAAGGTAAAACTCTGACCTCCACCTTGCCGGTTTACCTCAACGCTCTCACCGGCAAGGGCGTGCATGTCGTGACGGTCAACGACTATTTGGCCAACCGCGATGCGCGCTGGATGGGCAAGCTGTACAACTTCCTGGGGCTCACGGTCGGCATCAACTTGCCGAACATGGAGCGGACGGAAAAGCAGGCTGCCTACCGCTGCGACATCACCTACGGCACCAACAACGAATACGGCTTTGACTATCTGCGCGACAACATGGTGTACGAGCCTTCAGACCGCGTACAACGCGGGCTGAACTTTGCCATTGTTGACGAGGTAGATTCCATTTTGATCGATGAGGCCCGCACGCCACTCATCATCAGCGGGCAAGCCGAAGACCACACAGCGATGTACCTGTCCATGAACAAGGTCGTGCCCGAGCTGACCCTGCAGATTGGCGAAGCTGATCCGCGTACTGGCGAGGGCGTGACCACGCCAGGCGACTTCACGATTGATGAAAAAACGCACCAAGTATTTTTAACCGAGCAAGGCCACGAAAACGCGGAGCGTATCTTGTTCGGGTTGGGTTTGATCCCAGAAGGCGCAACGCTGTACGACCCCGCCAACATCACGCTGGTGCACCACCTGTACGCTGCGCTGCGCGCCAACCACCTGTACCACCGCGATCAGCACTATGTTGTGCAAGACGGCGAAAGCGGCGGAAAAGAAATTGTGATTGTGGACGAATTCACGGGGCGCCTGATGTCAGGCCGCCGCTGGAGCGAGGGCTTGCATCAAGCGGTTGAGGCAAAAGAAGGCGTGGAGATTCAGGCTGAAAACCAGACGCTTGCATCCATCACGTTTCAAAATTACTTCCGCCTGTACGCCAAGCTTGCCGGCATGACGGGAACTGCTGACACCGAGGCGTTTGAGTTTTCTGAAATCTACGGCCTTGAGACCACCATCATTCCGCCAAACCGGAAAAGCCAAAGGGAAGACCAGCTAGACCGCGTGTACAAAACCACACGCGAGAAGTACGAAGCCGCCATCAAGGATATTCGTGAATGTTATGAGCGTGGCCAGCCCGTGCTGGTGGGAACCACGTCGATTGAAAACTCGGAAATTATTGATGAGTTGTTGAACAAAGAAAACCTGCCGCACCAAGTTCTGAACGCCAAACAGCACGCCCGTGAAGCCGACATTGTGGCGCAGGCGGGTCGCGCCAAAATGGTGACCATTGCCACCAATATGGCCGGGCGTGGTACTGATATTGTGCTGGGCGGAAATGTGGAAAAGCGCATTGAAGCGGTCGAGGCCGACCAAACGCTGGACAGCACTGCAAAAGAAAAAGAAATTGAGCGTCTGCGCGCGGAATGGGCTGCAGAGCACGAGCAAGTCAAGTCACTTGGAGGCTTGCGCATCATTGCTACCGAGCGGCATGAATCACGCCGCATTGACAACCAGCTGCGTGGCCGTTCTGGCAGGCAGGGCGACAACGGCTCGTCACGTTTTTATCTTAGCCTTGACGATTCGCTGATGCGCATTTTCGCGGGCGACCGCGTGAAGTCCATCATGGACAGGCTGAAAATGCCCGACGGAGAAGCCATTGAGGCGGGCATTGTGACCCGCAGCATTGAGTCCGCGCAACGCAAGGTCGAAGCGCGTAATTTTGACATGCGCAAGCAACTGCTTGAATACGATGATGTGGCCAACGACCAGCGTAAAGTCATTTACCAGCAGCGCAACGACATCATGGATGCGGCAAGTTTAACGAGCCAAATCAAGTCGCTTCGTGAGGGTTGTTTTACCGACCTGACCCGCCAATATGTGCCGGTTGAAAGCGTTGAAGAGCAGTGGGACATTGCGGGACTGGAGAAAGTATTGCGCGACGAATGGCAAGTCGAGTTGCCGCTTGCGCAAGAGCTTGAAAAGTCGTCCACGATTGTTGACGAAGACATCGTTGAAAAAGTTCTGGCAGCAACCAACGCCGCTTTTGATGAAAAGCTTGCGCTGGTTGGCGAAGAAAATTTTCTGCAGTTTGAGCGCATGGTTTTGCTGCAAAGTATTGACACGCATTGGCGCGAGCACTTGAGCTCGCTCGACTACTTGCGCAAGGGGATTCACCTGCGCGGCTACGCCCAAAAGCAACCCAAACAAGAGTACAAGCGCGAGGCGTTTGAGTTGTTCGGGCAGTTGCTCGACAGCGTCAAGAATGAAGTCACCAAAACACTGATGACGGTGAAAATTCAGTCGCCCGATCAGCTGACTCAGGCCGCTGAAGAAATTGAAAACCGCGGTGAGAACATTGCCAATGTGACCTACACCGCACCCACTGAATCGGGCGATATTGAAACCCGTGCCGCACAAGCCATGTTGAGCGGGCCTGAA